>NZ_JBIVOJ010000011.1:0-140739 GCF_044754065.1 Psychrobacillus sp. NPDC093180
TGAGCCAGGATCAAACTCTCCATAATAGAGAACTTAAAAAGCTCATTTTGTTTTGCTGGCATCATCATTAAATGATGTCATAATTGTTTTGCTTTTAGACTAAAATAAATTAGTCTATCAAGCTATATGTCTTAACGTTTTGCATGTTCAGTTTTCAATGTTCATGTTGTTTAATTTGTCGTTTTGTTTTGGCGACCTTTGTATCTTAACATCGTTTTAACATGAATGTCAACACTAAAACATAAAGTTTATTAAAATGATTTGAAAAGGTGCGTGTTACTTTGAAAAAAAAGCTATTGTTGGTCGGTTCATTCGCATTATTAATCACACTGTTGTTCATCGTCCCAAGAAACTATTCCTCTATCCTACCTGTATTTCAATTAACAGAAAAGCCAACCGTAATTTCTAAAGGAACATACGGAAAAACAGTTACAATTGATTTAACCTTTGGAAAAGAAGAAATTGAAACCTTGCTAAAGGATATAGAAGCACCTTATCCACACTTTTTCATAAGCACCGAGTGGATGGAACGATCTGCGCCCATTATAAAGACTATGCAAGATAAACATATTCCGATTGGGCTTTTAGGTCAGAATGGGGCAATTTATATAGAGAATCCCGGTTTATTTCAAAAAGAAGTGGATCAATTCGAAAAGGCTATGGGTGAAAAACCGCTTTGGTTTCGAACGAAGGATTATCAATTTCCAGTGGAGGTTCAAGAAATTGCCTGGGATCAAGAGGTAAATTTGCTAAGTTCCAGTAAGTATTGGGATGGGGAAGTTCCTGTTCTTTCGAAAGGAGATGTCCTTTCCGTACCACTTCACCAAGAGGAACGGGTTGACATAAAGCAACTGACCAAACTTTTAAAGTCTCAATCATTTTTGCCTATAGAACAAAATATATTCGGTTTAAAAATGAATACAAAAACGTTTCCCGAATAAAATTCCATAAGTCTTATTATAAAAACTGCCATGACAATCATTCGTCATGGCAGTTTTTATTTAATTTGTTTTAGCAGCAGCTTCTCTTCTTTCTTTTCTGCGTGCTTCTAATTTCAAACGATCCTCATCTGATTTTGCATTGTATTTCGGCAAAGCCAATAATTGGTAAGCATTTACTGCAAGAATCGGGAATAATAATAATGTTACCCAACTATCCACATTATCAGCTCGTACCATTAATACTGGTAACCATTCCAATGTGGATACAACGATCATAAAAAATAATGCAGAAATAAGGGTATGTTTTTTGGTCATATTCGCTTTAGCAATGGCAACTACTATAGCTGTAATTATTAATATCGCAAGTAAGATAACATATAGCCAAATTTGTCCAGTAGTCTCTGCATTCGGACGGAAACGGAACATAATTAAATCAAAAATGACAATTGCAATAATGAGTAATTGAACCCAATTCCAGAGTGTAAGCGTTCTGAAAATATTAACACCCATTTGATGAATCGTTAAGTAAGCAAAATAACCCATTTGTGCAATTACACTTACGGTAAAGCCCATAACAATCATAAATGCAAAGGCTGCAAAAAACTCTCCCCATTGCCCTGCTTCAAAATATTTTGCGAAAGCATCATCCCATCGTATAAATAAGCCCAAAATACCGGTAATGACTCCACCGATCAACATGGCATTTAGAAAAAATTTAAACCAATTTCGTATAGTCACAGCAAAGTTTCCTCCAACTTTTCTTTTTCTTCTTTTTAAATTGTAACAACCATTTACCCAAAAATCTATTTCTTCCTAGTTACTATACATATTTCTGAAACAAATGTGAACAATAATCGAAAGGACGGTGACGATAATGAAGTATTTTGCACTTATTTTGTTGAGTCTTGGGCTTCTTGCCGGATGTAGCAGCTCTACTGCTCCTCCCTCCTATGAGGAAAATAAAAAAATGCTCATAGATGCGTTACAGACCGAAGACGGAAAAAAAGCCATTCGAACACTTTTAGATGACCCGCAATTTAAAGAACTGTTAGTAATTGATCATGAGCAGGTAAAGAAATCCGTTGAACAAACAATGTTATCGAAGGAAGCCGAAGAATTCTGGAAGGAAGTTTACCAAGACCCTAAATTTTCGGAAACCATGGCCAAAAGTATGGTGAAACAGCAAGAAGAACTCATGAAAGCACTGATGAAGGATCCCACCTATTTAAAAGACTTAGAAAGCTTTTTCGGCTCTGCTGAGATGAAAAAGGAATTAGAAAAGGTGCTACAATCCAGTGATATGCGCAAAGAAATGCAAAAGGTGGTAGAGGAAACGATTCAAAGTCCTCTATTGCAAACAAAGTGGCAAAAACTAGTGGAAGAAGCTGGTTCTGGTTCACAGAAAGAAAGTGGCGGTGGATCCAAAGAGGAATCGGGTGCTTCTGACGAGAAGAAAGAAGAGACTCAAAAATAAGGCCGCTCCCTTAGAGGAAACGGCCTTTTCTTATGCTTTTTCGATTACTTCTTGTGCGATTTCTAAATAGATTTTCCCTGTATCATGTGTTTCAGCATATACAGATGGAGCAAAATCGATATCATTCCAATCTGGCTGTCCTAATGGAAGCTGACCAAGTAATTCTGTACGGAGTTCATCCGCAAGCTTAGGGCCACCGCCTTTACCGAATACAAATTCACGCTCTCCTGTAGATTTCGCTTCATACCAAGACATATTTTCAATGACACCCAGTATTTCATGATCTGTCTGAAGTGCCATTGCACCTGCTCTTGCTGCAACAAAAGCCGCTGTTGGATGAGGTGTTGTTACAACAATCTCTTTAGAAGCCGGCAACATTTGATGAATGTCTAATGCAACATCTCCAGTACCCGGCGGTAAATCTAATAATAGAAAATCTAGTTCTCCCCACTCAACATCTTTGAAAAATTGATCTAATACTTTTCCAAGCATTGGTCCACGCCAAACGACTGGTGTATTATTTTCAACGAAGAACCCCATAGAGATTACTTTTACCCCTTTGCGTTCTACCGGAATGATACGGTCATCTTTTATTTGTGGGATATCTTTTACCCCCATCATATCCGGCACACTAAACCCGTAGATATCTGCATCCACTAGTCCAACTTTTTTGCCTAAACGTGCAAGTGCTACAGCTAAGTTAACCGATACAGTAGATTTACCAACTCCACCCTTACCAGAAGCGATGGAGATGATCTTTACTTTGCTATTAGGGGATAGAATGCTCTCATTATCGCTTTCCTTTGCTTTCCCACGGAACTGTTCTAATACCTCTTTTGGTAATTCTTCAAAGCGGATACCTACTGTTGCTGCTCCCGCTTCTTTTAATACTTCCACTACTTTACTTTGTAGTTGCATTTGCTCTGCTGAATTTATTTTGGCAATCGCTAGTTTCACACTAACATGATTTTTTTCTTCTTTTATGGATACTGTCGATATTCCGTTTGTTTCTTCTAAAGTTCTATGTAAAAATGGATCATTCAATTCGCCAAGTAACGCACGAACTTGTTGTTCATTAATCATCTGTAGACACTCCCCTTTAGTTAACTATTCGCCATATAGTATACCATATACGAGTGTCTACATTCCTAAACATTGGCTCAGTAAATATTGTCTTCTACAAAACGAAGTACACCATCTGAAATGGCATCCACCATTTGATTTTGGTATTTATCCGATTGCAGTAATTCCCGCTCTTCATTGTTACTTATAAAGCCTGTTTCTACTAACACTGCTGGTGCTTTTGCTTTTTTCAAAATATACACCTGTTTAATAGCGAGTGCTTCTCTCTCTGTATTACCTATATTTTCTCTAATAGAACCTTGAATGGACTTAGCTAAAAGTTCTCCACCTTCGTGACCATCCGCATGATAAAATACTTGTGCACCACGCCATCTCTCTTCAGGAACTGCATTCACATGTAAGCTAAGGACAATATCTGCTTCCGAGTTATTCATAATCTCTTCTCGAAGGAGCAAATCTGCCCGCTTTCTAGCACGAGTTGTTGGAAAATCTCCATCCGGATTATGTTCTGCTACTGCATCTCCTTCTTTCGTGCGTGTCATGACGACTGTTGCTCCTTGTGCTTTTAACTTTTTCTCTAGCTTTAGAGACATAGCTAATGTAATATCACGTTCCACTACCTCCCCATGACTAGCACCCCCATCTATCCCCCCATGTCCTGGGTCAATGACTATTTTCACGCCACTTAACGGATTTGGTAGGAAAAAACCAGTATCACTTGCCTTCGTTCCATAAATAACAGCAAGTAAAGAGATGAAAAACAATGCCGAGATGATTATCCACTTTTTCAGGTTCATCGCTCCTTTTTCACTCATTATACGTATGAGGGACAAAGAGTATGATAGCTTCAATGAGTCATTTTTCGATTCGATAAATTCCTTTTTTATCTCTTAATACGCAGCCGTTTTTCTTGAATATCTGCACCATATGCGCGTTACTTTCATCTGTACTTCCAACATAGTATGTAGCTTTTATCTTCTTCATGATTGAAAGTGTAACTTTGTGAATCTCAGCACCTAGACCCATCCCTCGCATTTCTGGAATCACTCCAAAGTAGAACATCCTTCCTTCTTCTCCTGTTCCCATCTCAATATGTGGGATACTTATCCCAACTAATTTCTGACCTTTTAAAAAGTAGTAGCAATGGCTTCTCCAGTCTTCCCCTAACTCTTTACTGATGGAATCCATCACCTGCTCGATTGGCTGAGGTATATTTTTATTTGCAGTTCCTGTCCTACACAATTCATACACCTGTGCAAATTCTGTATCCGTCATCAAACCTTCTGCTAACGAATGGAACAAAAGATCATTGTCCAGATTAATCTCTTCTTCCAATAGCTTTGTGTACTCCACTATAGAAGAAATCTTTCTAAAGTCTCGCTCAAGCAACCATTTTTCAAATGCCTCATCCATTAGTAAAGATAGATAGCCTATTTGTTCTTCGTCGTAAGCTTTTAAGATTTTCTTAAACGCTTCTTTGTAATCCTCCTGCGATTTCCCTTCCATCTTCACTTGATCAACTAACCAATACGCTTTTTCATTTTTAATCAGATTGAATAATTGCATGTCCATTCTTCCTTTCTTTCATCCGGTCACTAAAATAAAACGATGGTATTGCAAGCAATGTAATTCCACCGATAATCGTAAATACAAGTGCTCCACTATTCAAACTGTCTAAAAGAATGCCTCCCATACTTGGTCCAGCAATTCTCCCAACTGATTTCACGCCAGATAATGCAAAATAAGTCCCTTTTTCATGATCCTCACACATACCATCAATATGAATATCGATCATTGTAAAAACTAACACTTCACCGGCTGTAAAAACAACCATCGCTAATATTAATAAAAGAATTCGTTCACTCTGTCCAAAGCAGATGAGACCTAACGATAACAAAGCACTGCCTATAATGAGGGAAGACGTTGTACTAATAACTTCCCCCAATCTATAAACAAAATATTGAATAATAATTACTGTAATAGCATTTGTCGTAATTAGCCATGCAAAATATTGAATAGCTAACCCATGGTTAAATCGTATACCTAAATATTGACTAAACGTCGAGTCGAACTGACTATATCCAAAGCTAATAAAAATTAATGCCAATATGAAAATGCCAAATGCATAATCTTTCTTGAATACATAGAAGGATTGAAAAATAGACGTTTTTTCCTTATATCCAGATACTTGCTTCATTGGGTATTTTCTAAAAATGATTGCAAAGGTCATAATATTAATAAAGAAAATAAAGCCTACTACAAAAAACAAATTCTCCATACCAAACTGCTGAAAATATACAGATGTTAACGGTGCAATAGCAGCAGAAATATTGATGAGGAAATATCGAACATTAAATATGAATCTTCTATTTTCCAGTTCGGTATAAAGGCTTAATAACACCCGGTAAGTCGGTTCAACAACCGCTTGGCTGGCACCAAGCAATGCTGCAAACAATATAAATCCACCATACTGCTCGATAAAAGGAAAATATATATAACAACCCAGGTAACCGATTAACCCGGTTATAATCACTTTATCTTTAGGAAACCTATCGATATATGGCCCTACCAAGAAGCTCATGATTAAATTAGATAAAGCAAGCGTAGAAATAACTGTACCTATTTGTACCGCTGAGAAATGAAACTCATCCAACAAAAACAACGTTAAGTACGGCAAAACTAAAAAAGTCCCAAACCGTGCAATAAAAATACTAACAAGAATCGTTGATGTAACTATATTAAATTTACTTTTCATACATTTCCTCTTTTTCTAAAATTCGACTATCCATTTGAATAGACGTATACATTTCGTCCTTTAACAATAATCTCTGCCTCTACACTCATTCCATTTTTAGCTGCTACTTTTCGAGAAGCATTATTTCCCTGTTGAATTAAAGATATAAACCTATCTACCCCTAACTGATTTTCCCCTCTATGTATTAAGGCTTTCGCTGCTTCAGAAGCATAACCATTTCCCCAATACTTTTTTGCAATCCAATAACCTACCTCCAGTTCATCCTTCCCCTTTACTTTTTGCGGGACAATACCAGCATGTCCGACCGGAACATTATCTTCTTTCCGAACAACCACTTTTAACCCATACTCAGGATTCATCTCATAGTGGCTGTAAATCCAGTCTAAAAATACTTCAGCACCTTTAAAATCTCGCGTCTCTCCATTTCCGATATAGCACACCATATCTGGATCAGAAAGCATGCCATACAAGAAATCAAAGTCATCTTGTGTATACGAACGAAACAATAATCTTTCAGAAGTAAACTCCATTATTCATCATCCCACCCACGTTTTTCTAGTTTTAAAATATTTCACTTAATATACACCTCCAAAAACAACGAAACAACTACTTTTTAAAATTTTGATGTCCGAATACAGGAATCTGTAATGCCTCTTCATTACCGAAGCTATTCTCAACAGGTAGATAGTCCTTTGTACGATAAAATACCAGAAGCTATTTTTACCTAAAGAGGAATAACAATATATTAATGCGTGCCGTAATACCTTTTACTGAAAACGTTAAGGAAATATGGACAATATTTAAAATGAGCCAGTGTGATAGTCGTCTCATATAAGTAACTTGTTATTTCTAGAATTGGTCACTTCCCTTATTTTCGACCATTTACTGGATTCAGACATTCTTACTTTGTTTTAGCTATTCGACTATGAGTTAGCAAGTAGTTTCCAGACATTGATTTTCACTGCAGGCCGCGACACTAGCCAAAGATCAACTTAATAAATCTTTTTATAACGTATTCTCGATAAAAAAGAGCATATATTATGTTGTTGAGAGAAAACTATTTACATGTCATCGATTTTTAATTTCCCAAACTAAAAAAAGCACCTCTCGATATATCTCGAGAAGTGCTTTGAACTGATAATATAAAATTAACGTTTTGAGAACTGAGGTGCACGACGAGCGCCTTTAAGTCCTGGTTTTTTACGTTCTTTCATATATAAACTATATGAGGTTGTATGAGATTATATAATATAATAAAAACAAGGATATTAAAATGTTAATTCTAATAACATGTATATCAGTTTGTATGTGTTTCAAAAATCCATTGGTCAAAAGTGTGGTCAAAAAACTTTTGGAGGTCACTTTATAAATTACTTATTATATAGAAGGAAATGCAAAAGTGTACTTTTTGACAGCCCGAATTTAACTATACAACTACTAGCCTATACCTTACTATGGAATGTGTAAATATTTTCTAGGGGGAAATAAGAATGGCAGCAAAGAACAAAGTAATCGCTGGTGATTATGAAGGTAAACTAATTACACAAGCTTTAGGACAAGTAAGTTTATCAACAAGCATTTTTAAAAGTTTTCTACTCGACAAAACAACTGTCGAAGAGTACGAAGTATTAGACGCAACAAGTCAAAAAAGTGCGGTTAGTGCAGTAGGGAGAGCTTTTGTAGGAGGAGTAATTCTTGGCCCAGTAGGTTGGCTTGCGGGATTATCAGCTAAATCAAAAGGTACTCATACTATCGCTTTACAATTTACTGACGGAAAGAAAAGTTTGATAGAGGTTGATGATAAGATATATCAAACGTTATTGAAAAAGTTATTTTAATAGTAGAAAACCACCTTCCTTTACTTGGTTGGTGGTTTTCACTATGATATCTCATTCTGTTATAGTCACGTCTACTATATCATCTAACGGCAACGTAAAAGCTTTATACACATCTTCTATTTCAATCATCCTTTTCTGTAGATCAATCCAAACTATACTACCCGTGTACGACTCAATAACGCCATCCTCCCACGTCAATATTTTTACCTCTACATCCCTTTTCATCGCTATTTGAATGTTATCTTGAAGGATATCTAAATCAAAACTGTCTAAAGTAGGACGAGGAGTTTTTTTTACTTCTACATAAAAATCTCTGAGCATCGCTACATGCTCCGGTAGCATCATCGATGTCTTCCATTTAATATTTCTTCGAGCGTCCAGTCCGTACTTCGAATCATTGATTACCTCATTTAAAAAGCTATTATGTATCATATAACGTTTCGCTCCTTTTTTATCACAGGAACAAATGCGAGAACATTATCTATTTTAAAAGTCCTTTTCGTATTTCGTAAAAAGCAATAGGCCTTAAACGTCTCATCGTTCACACTCAATACTTTTACTCGCCTTTTCGTCATTTCTCCATTGTTGGATAAGTAAATCATATCTGCCAGTTGACCACGATCCATTACTTTTAAAATATTTATACGCACATTTGTTCCCTCCTTTTTATTTATTATAGGAACATTTGTTTGTTTTTACAACAAGTAATTTTTGGGTAAAAAAAAAGCGACCTACCCATTTTTTGAGTAAGTCGCTTTCTATCTAGGCATTCCTATGCCCTTCATATTTGATTTATATATTACTTTACTTTCTTTTTCAATTCTTCTACTTGTTGAGCCAAACCGACGATAACACTAAATAAATACATGCGATTTACTTCTCCGAACGGTTCTCTTCCATCTGTTAATTTTAACCGTTTAGCCTCATTTAGTAATTTTTCTTGGCTTGCATTCAATTTTTGTTCTGACACTCCAGCCACCTCTTTCTTAACTATTTGTGGAAATGTAGGTAAACTACCAGCTGCTAATTGAGCAATGGATAATCCTCTTGTAAATTGAATATGAGGATAGTCAACGAAGCTTTTCCAGTCTCCACCCCATTCATATCCAAAGCTTTTAGCAATGGCAGCTACACGACGCCATTTATCATTGACTGTCCAAAGTGATTGTTTTCCATCTTCACTTACTAGGAAATAATCTAGTGCTAATCGATAATTGTGTACGGATGTACCGGGTTTTGCATTTGAAACGATAGCGCCAGCCGTTCCATATTTTTTTCCGTTCCAAACATAACTAGGACGACCCTGACCATAAATCCAAGCTTGATCTTCATTACTGCGATAACCGCTGGAGAATTGTACATATATACCTTCTTGATATGCTCTTGTAATAATTTCTATGGCACTTTCTTTAATCCAAGGGTGTACATCTCCAATTCTGTTTACTGAACGTCTAATTAGTTCTTCTAAAGAGATGGCCATTATTTTGCACTCTCCTTCAATTGCTCATCTACTTTTGAGCCTATGAGTTCTTCGCTAATTTCTTTGGGAATACTAGATTTCATTGTTTTTGTTGCCTCAATTACTTTTAACTTTTCAGCAAGGTTTGTGGGAACTAAAATATCCAATTCAGCAAGATTTTCAGTAATTGATAAACCTTCATTCATAATATAAAAAACGACTGTCGCATAGGTTATAGCACCGCCCATACCCAAAATTTGATCGATTACGTTAGCCAAAATAATAGCACCAAAGATAAGCAATTTTCGTGCATAGCCAAATAAACTTTTTCTACTCCATAGATTCCCGTTTTTAATGGCTTTTCCTATGCCAGTTAAAATATCAACAACCATTAACAAAGCTAAAAAATGAAGAAACTTAACTCCTCCAAATAAATACATATGCACTACTTCCAATTGTTCCAACCCAATTCCTCCCATAAGGCTCCACCCCTTATTTATTTTTGTACATAAAAAGAGCATCCGAATGGATGCCCTTAATATTATTTATCTAATTTGTTTGATAATTTCCGATAATAAACCCATCAACACTTGAAATCTTTCCTCGCCAATACTCTAAATTGAATGTATTATTACCATCTATCAGTTTAGCATCTTTTAGATGAATCATACTTGGCGATGGTGCTCCACCAGAGGACTCTTTATATGCTGCATGTTCTTTCGCAATTTTATCGAAAAACCCTGAAATAACATCGGCCATTTTATTATGTCCTTTTAATCGCTCGGAAGTGGCTTTTAAGTAACTTTCATAACTAATCAATAATCCAGTAATTAAATTACCATTAACATTTAATGTTACACCGATTTCTAAAGTTGAATTATTTGTTGCGGCTATTAAAGATGTAAGCAAAACATCTTGATTGCTATTTTTCTCATTCTCCATTTAAATACCTCCCTCCACCTAACACTTCTACTTATATTTCGACAAGTAATGGAGAAATCCTTTTATTTTAAATGAAAATAAACTGCGACGCATTAGGTTCCAAAAGCGGAATTAACGGATGTACTCTAAAGCTTTGTGAATTTCGTTTGCGGTAAATACTCTAAAATTACTCCGAGTAGCACTCATTGATAGATTTCCATTTTTAAGTACTCGATTACAATAATAATTACCTTCCAGATTGCTTTCACTTGTTACTTCCCAATGACCATTTGTTGCTTTCGTATCATGATCGTTTATTATAAATCTCTGTCCTAATTCAAATTTATGAGCATATTTCACTTTTTCAGATGAAGCATCCGATTCATAAAACCTTTTTGATAAACTCATTGAATATATCAATCCCTTTCACCGATAGATTTCGACAAATATGAATTGAAATCCTTCTGACATAAAAAATAACGCTAGCTTATGCTGCGTTTAATCGGTCTGTTAACTCTTCATATTCAGGTTGGGTAATTCGGTCGCCAACCAAGAAAATGTCTAGTTTTTGTTGCATATCCTCTTTTGATAGATAGGATTGGCGCTCAATTTGTGATTTACATGCACGATAAGTTAAATTCATTTTTCATTCTCCATTCTAATTTTTATATTCCTAATTCAATCATAGTTACTCGATAGTCAACATCTACGATATAGTCTGTTAAAAGCTCAGTTTCTGATGGTGGTTGTGGTTCGGGTTCAACTGATGGGTTTTCGTCGAACCATTTTTGAGAAGGTTCTACTAATATTTCGATATTATCCTTAATGAGCCATTTTCCATTATTGTCTATTCTTTCACTCATTTAAGCTCCCCCCAAACTTCTATTTTCCCCTCCGTGAATTTTCCTGTTCCCCCGGCGAATGGATTAACAGATAATTGCATACTATTTAATGATCTTTGAGTATCTCTGGCCAGACTATAAAAAGATAAATTAAAAGAATTGTTAACTTTATTCGAAAGTTTAGTACGAAATAACAATGTACTTTCAAGTTCGGGGCTCAAAGCATCTATCTCTAATTCTCCGTTAAATCCGTTAACACTATTATTACCATTATTAATAGTCAAGTATCCATAACTTTGCGGATTCACTCCTATTTGCCATCTCCCATAATCATATGGGCCTGTAATATTATTATAGGTCAAACGGAAAAGATCAGTTGAACGATCAAGCATTATATCCGTAAAAATTACACGAATCTTTTTGTATAAATTCAAGTTAGTAATGTTGATACTTGTTGCGGGCGTTACTTGCGAAAAATCAATAGATGAGATTTTCTCTAAAACCCCAGGCACGTTTTTCTTAATTGACTGCTTAACTTTTAAAGGAGTCATATATTTCACATCAGAGGTTCCAGCTTCTGCTTCTGCTTGTGTAGCAACTCCATAGTTATTCACATTAGAGACAGATTCTTTCACCTTTTTAACCGCGTTAGCCGTGGCTGCTTTAGTTGTACTATTGCTATCAACAGCATCATCTAACATGACGATCCCTTCAACTGTTGTCGAAGCTTTAGAAACCGACTGCAAAGCAGAATCTGCTTTCCCTAAAGAAGTTTGTACGGCATTGTCTAAATCTGTTTTGGGAATACCTGCAGTTGGTTTAGAATACTTGCCAGTTGCTAAATCCCATACTTTTTTAACCGCATTTGCGGTAGCTGCTAAAATAGTACTTGTACTATTTGTGGCATCACTTAATTGTACATGCCCTTTTTGGGTTGTTGAAGCATCTTTATCCAGGTGCGTTCCCAAAGCTTCATCCAATATATCCATATTTTCATTTAGATCTTCAACGTTCACGTAATCTGTCAAATCTGGTTTCTTGAATTTAAATATTGTAGTTAATTTCATTAGCTCACCTCATCCCATATTCTTAATTCATTCCAATTCTTCCCGGTAGTCTCGCCCCACGTTAATCCATCAACAGAATCCCAAGGGCTAAATGTAAAGGTATATTTGATTCCTAAATGTGCGGGCATTATAATACCTAGTGCTTTTTTTAGACCATCGAGATTGTTGGGAATACCTATGCCGACGAATTTAATCTCAAATATTCCTGCTATATCGGTAGTATTAATTTCTACCTCGCCGTTTCCATAAGCAGAAGCAACCGATTTTATAGTTTCTTCTGTTGTTTGGTCAAAGCTTGCTCTATTTCGGGAAGCTATTTGTTCGCGACGTTGGTTATAGCTCAACGAATCCACTTTTTGAATTCCTAGATCTCGTTCAGAAATAGATAGCGATTCAATTGCAGTATCTAGAAATATATTTCTTTCGACTACTTCAATCTTTTGCTCTATGTTTCGAAATTCTTTGTCGAAAGTACCGAGTGTCTCTTGTAGAACAGAAGATTTTCTTTCGTACAACGGTAAAGACTTAATCATATCCGTCTTATAATCACGCTCAGAAACAACAATGTTCGCAATCATTTCTGTAACACTTCGCATAATTGTAGGGGAATACTTCACTTGCACCCCTTGAGCTTGCATCTCGGGTATTGTCTCCATAACAGAGCCAGTGTGTTTTATTACCACCCCTTGTGCGCTAACTAGTGATTCAGATTCCATTAGTGCTAACCGGAAATCTTCCCACTTATGGAGATTCAAATCTCCCCACTTATGAGTAATTACCTGTACCCATTCGGATTCTTGTATTGCGTTCATTTCTATCACCTACTTCAATCTAACGATTAGATAGTTTTTCGGTATTTTGTATTGACTAGAAATATCTATAGTCTTTACAAATTCAGCGGGAGACTTGAACAGGAGATTACCTTCTGTAGCACTATCGAAAATACCGATATGCGTAATGTCTCCCCAAATTTCCGTTGCAATCGGGAATAATACATCTTCATTATTAGATGTTTGTCCATCTACTGGTTCAACAAATGTACCCACTTGTCTTTTGTAGCTAGCTTTATTTACTTCAACATCATTACTAAAAAGAGCAAGGTAGACTGGAGTAACCCTTAAATTATCCGCTAGTACTTTATTTTTCAAATAAACACTCATGTGATTCAATCATTACACCCCCTTCAATTGTCCCCATGTTACAGGTCCTACTACAGTTTTTGCTCTATCAACAACTCCATCGTTGTTAGTGTCATATATTGATTTAGTCATGTCGCCAGAGGTCTCTGCATTAATTAGCAAGATATTTCCCTCGCTAGATCCGATATATATCTTCTTATTATCCTTATCCGTACAAAATCCAAGTTCTCCATCTGCAAGTATGCCAAGGTCAGCTTCAAGCCCTCTTCGTACCTGTATTAATACCTTCCTAGCCATAAACCCACCACCTAAAAGGTTCCTCCATCAACATTTATCACTTGTAATTGATTATTTAAAAAACCCATACTAGCATTGTCTACGTCTACCAAAACGCCAGTAGAATCCACTTTAATACCTTTCCCCGCTTTTACCGACACGGAAGTTGTACCAACAATAATTCCGTTTCCAGCACCAACAGCAAGACTAACTGTATCGGCTTGCCCTCCACCAGTTAGGCCATTACCTGCAGTAACGGTTTGTAGGCCAGCTCCAGAAATTACCCAAGCCGTACCGTTCCAGCTATATTGTTTGGATTCATCATCAACAAATAAAGTGGTCCCAGTGTTCGGCATTGTAAATAACCAAACGGAACCACTCCATTCTGCAATATTATTATTTTTTCCAACCCAAGCACCTGCGCCTGTTGCTTTTACTAGATAGCGATCTCCTACAACTGGGGATGCCGGGGGAGATGATAAATCTTTGTCTTTAACGCTGTCTTGATACTCCATCCCTTGCTTGGCTATAGCAAGTTCATTTTTAATTTTTTGAGCCGACCATAAATCGGTGGAGCTTGCACCCGTATCATTGATAGTTCTGTGTTTTGCACTATCGTTAATATGAGATTTAATTTCACTTGGAGTAACTGTATTTGTACCATCTGACAACTTATTAACTTGTCCATTAGTAATCTCAGTAGCCTTTACTTTTTTATAAGTAGTACCGTCAGCCAGATCATCTAAATCCCCTTGTAAATCACCTATATTGACCACATTTGCTCGTTGCCAAGTACTCCCATCGTCAACATATAAATAACCAAGGTTTGCGCCACTATTAACAAAGTAAAATCTTCCTTCGTAACCCGCGTTTGGCCTGTTTGCATATGTACCCATCATGACTTTTCCTACAAGTACGTTTGCAGATCCGTCACCGACAAACATTTCTTTAGTATCTGTGCAAAAACCCATTTCTGCAGGTAATAATAAAGGCAAGTTTACCTTTAATCCACGTTTAACCTTAATTGTTTGTGCCAATTATTTCACTCCTTTCTAGATAAAACTACCTCCATCGATAATTGAAATATTCCCACCGTTTTCTTCTATCTTTTTCATGACTTCCTGCTTAGTGAACGTGCTTATCTTGTCTGCTTTTTTTTGTAACTCCATATCCACATAAGCTTTATCTGCTTTTTCATCCTCGGATGCTTTAGGTTGAATAACCTCGGTAGCAACACTTAACATAGGTGGTAGATTTTCACCTAATGCTTCATAAGTGATAAATACTTTTTCGTTGGAACTATAAATTTTAAGGTGATTAGTTCCAGAGATAGCAAAACTAGATATTCTGTTCCCTTTTAATTTCTTTTCTGTATAAATCATTATTGATTTAGGATTTATGTTTTGATTTTTAAGTTGACCTTCCCATATTCCATTCGTTAGGATTACTTCTTCATCTAAAACATACATAATATGCACCAACCTTAGATACTACTGATATTTCCGACTATCGCAATTTCATCTTCTCCAATAGATATATTTGCAGTGCCATTATTAACGAGCAAATTTTGATAATCTAGCACTCCTTCGGAATCGAGAATGTGGCTGCCTGTCTTTGCATAGGAGACGGAACTTGAACTAAAAGCAAGCTCTTTCAGGTAAGACTCCAAATTTGCTTTAATATTTTCTTCTGCAGCATCTTCGGTATATCCATTTACTAGACTTAATGTGACCGTAACATCAATAGGTTTCCCTATGGCGCTTACAACTGTTAAAATTGCGCCAAATGGTCTTTGACTTTCAATATAATCAAATACATTCTGTACTAATTCCTCGCTTGCAGGTTGCTTGTTACTGTCGATAATGACTACTTTAACAGTAAGTGGACCATTCCATAACGGGAAACATCTAGCTCCTCCTACCCCAACCACTTCTTTTGCCCATTCTTCATAATGATATATGTTACCTGCTTTACCGGGACGTTGAAGTTTGTCATAATAACGACCTCTCAATTCTGAATCTGACTCGGCTTCGTACCCGTTTGTTACTTGTTCAGGATTATAAACATCTACTAACCCGGTTATGGTGATGGGAAAGCGATTGATAGAATGTGCTGGGACATTACCTACATTTCCGTATAGTTCACTGGAAACAAACACAATGACTTGACCAGAAGAAGGGATTACCGCATCCTCCAATACAACAAAGTTTAATGTATCTGTGCCAACTAAATCGCCTGCAGAAATGGTAGCACCTTCTGAACCAGAAATAAGAACTGTTGTCACGGCTTTGGTTGCTAGCTTCCGTTTAATGCCTGTGCGCTGATAAACAAAACGGGAGAGATCATCACCGCTAAGATTTTCTATATCCATTTTACTTTCTACTACCTGTATTTCCTTCTGTTGCTTTTCAAATTCCTTTGCACCTGCATTCGTAACATCCCAGATAAATTCTCCTGTACTTTTATCGAAGTCATCGCTAATGTTGTTAATCATGCGATCGTGAATTTCTTTTGTGGTTTCCAACTATCTATCCACCTCCATATCAAATGCTCCTTCAACCGTAATGACGTGAAATTTAATATGCATCCTTTTGCCATCACGCTCGAAAGTCCAATTACTAATAGATTGAATGTGTGTATGCTTTAGTAATGATGCGGTTACTTCTCGCTTAATTTCAGCTTCTATAAAGGCACGCGGAAGATTGGAGCCTATTAGATCTTCTAATGTCACACCATAATCAATACCATCATAAATCCTGAATCGGAATCGTTCCGTTTTTAAAACCTTCATAATCCATTGCTTTAAAACAGCTAAGCCGCGTATCTCTACTAGTTTTCCATTCCTGCGTACAAAATCACCTTTGCCAAAGTCATATAAAAAAGACTTACCGATAGGTGGCAAGTCTTGAGGTGTTTGTTGTGTGTTAATTTCTAATTCGGTTATTTTAGGCAGCATTATTCAAATCTCACCGCCTTGTCAATTACGTAGTATAACTGGTTGTCTACTACAGGCATAATAATTACTTCTTCGCCTTTTTTAATTGTATCTTTCATCGTGATTTTAACGTTTTTAGCTTCGTAGGACGTATCGATGCCAATTGATATAACAGCACCGCCACTTTCAGTAGTACCGCAATTCGAATCAGCAAACTTAATCTGCCCTTCTAATTCTAATTCACGTTGATATTTTTCCAACATATGAGCTGACCAGATTAAATGACGATTGAATAAAAAAGTCCCATCGTTTAAATGAATTTCCGCTTCTGGAGGTGGTGACATAACAATCCCGGTGGTCATAGATCCCGGTGGTTTATTATCGCGTTGCTTGAATAACCGTGCAAATTCTGTTAATTGGTCCTCAGCCAATTATATCGCCTCCAAATTCAGGTCCATCTTGTGAATACCACCAGCAATAGAATGAGTAACGTCCTTAATCAAATAAGTACCTACAATTCCTGTGACTGGTTCTTTTATTTCAAACAGTCTACCTGCGCGCACGTTATCATCGCCAATTAATTCAATACTTGTTTCTTCTAAAACCCTTGATAAAGCCTTTAATTCGTTTTGTGCGACTTGTGCAGCACTTAATTTTTCATTTTGATCTAGCGTAATGACCTTTTGTAATTTACCATATTTATTCATCATCGTTGTATCAGATTTCTCCAACACTACTTTGTCATCGTTTCCAACGACTATGATGGAGTTTACCATGTTCGTTATGCTGCGTTTTCTGCTCGGATTAGAAATAGCAGAGGTCACATCATGTTCAGGTCCATTTTCATAAAGTCTAAACGTACCTTTAATGATTAGATCCGTTTGTTTTTGGATGTACATTTTCCCTTGACGCATTTCCATTAAATACTTTTTTCCTGTAGCTTGTTCGACTATTTCAATGATTTTTTTGATAATTTCACTTGGTTTTTCATTGTTGAATATTTTATCAATTTTAGTAGGCATTGAAACGATATTTCCGATTGGAACATTGAACTTCGCTAATACTTTTCTAATTGCTTGATCTGCAGGAACTTTATTAAATTGAATAACTATATCAGATTTATTTAGATAAAAGGCATAATCAAAACCACTATATGCAATGGGACTTCTACCTGCTTTATTTTCATCCACCAATATAACCCGTGTGATTTCATCACCATTTTTTAAAATGACTAAATCCCCTAAATGGCATGGATTATTCGGAAAGTGTCGAGTATCGTTAAATGCGATATCGAAGCTGACTTCATCGCCCAATTCTTCCTTATTACTTCGCCAAGTAAGAGTCCCAATCAACGGTGTTATATTCGTCATTGTTGCACCTTTGACCAGCCACAATTCATGAGCCACGTTCTACACCATCCTTGTTTGGAGAATGATTTCTCTAAAGTGTGATAACTGCATGGAGTAATAAACATCCCCGGAACCATCTTGTAAACCATACTCAAAGTTATCAATTGTCATTAACATATTAATAGGTGTATTAGTAGCAACCAAACGAACAGGCAACCTTCTATCAATCCAAGACTCAAATATTTCTACATACTCCCATCCTTTGTAAGTGTTATCTCGGTTAAAAGGATATACTTTAGAAGGGAAGAAAGTGTCTATAACAAGCGATTTTAAACCACGTTGACCAATTAGTTTTATATCCCCTTGGCTAATTGTTGTATAGGTTTCATGATTAACAGGACTAGCCACTTTAAATTCTGCTGGAACAATAGGGAGTTGGACTATTTGTTCGCGATTATTAATACTTAAAAATATGTCCATTCATCCAACCCCCTACATGTTTTCTAATCTTAACTTTAATTGTGGTACTAGTTCATTGATGATCTCTTGTGTTGATTTGTTTACCCCATTAATATTGATGTTTATATTATTTGCTTTTCCTTCATTTCTGGCCATCTGAACAGACTTGTCATGAGGATAAACGCGAGATCCATTAGGTAAATCTACTATTTCCCCGCCACGTTCATTTATTTGAGCAAGTCCTCCCGGTGCGTAACTTGTACCCTTAGCGTATTGAGGGATACTGGATTTAGCGGTATCTCCCCAATCTACGTTACCTACTTTGTCAATTTTGACTCCCGGAATTTTGTTTATAAGACCAATAACCCCGTTAACTTTATCGATAACGAAATTTAAACTGTCTCCAGCTGCAGACTTAACTGCTGAAAAAGCATCCGAAAAGCCTTGTTTTATGCCCCCACCTACTGCGATGGTTTTGTCCCAAAGTTGCTGGGCTTTTTCTTTTACTGTGTCCCAGTTTTGCCACAAAAGAACGCCTGCAGCTACTACAGCACCGATAGCAAGCGCAACCCATCCTAACGGGGAAATGGCTAATGTACCATTTAGTATTCCTGTAGCGATCGATGCTGCTGTTGTTACTCCTGCCCATACTTTTGTTGCAGTAGAAACGGCAACAACGCCAACTTTAAATGCTAAAATGGATGCTGCTACACCAGCGACTACAGGAGAAATTGATGACCAATTACCTGATACAAAGTTATATACTTCTGTAGCTCCATCTTTCACCTCTGTTAAATAACCTTTAACTGTACTCAATGTTGAGGAAATTTGCGGCCAGTGACTTTGAACAGCTGTAGCAACACCGACTGCACTTTCTACAATATCTTCAAATATAGGTCCAATTCTTTCTGACTGGGTAGCGATTTTGTCCATAAATTGTTGAGCTACTGGCGTATCAAATGCATTTGTAACGCTTGTTTTTACTCCACGCCACAAACTGGTCATTCTTGCTCCAAAACCTTTGTGCATGGTTTCTTCCGCTTTCTTGGTTGCTCCTTCAAATCCTACGACCGCTTCGGCGCTATCTTGCATAGACAAGATTACATCTTCTCGAACATCTTCCCATTGCGTTCCAAACAATGCGACACCCGCTTGATTTTGTTTAACCTTATCTTTCATAGTGGATAATCCAGCAAGAGTTGCAGCAAATGCACTCTGAGCTGTATCTCCACCCTCAGCAATCTTACTAGTCATCTCTTTTGCATTTAATCCAATGAGCGCAAATCCTTCAGCACTTGACTTGGAACCGTCCATACCTCTAATTCCAAATTCTTTTACCGCATCTCCGACCTTATCCATGTTCCATGCGCCAGCTTCAGCACCTTTAATTAAAAGTCCCATCGAATCTTTAGCGTCTAGACCTAGTTTAGCGAACAATGGAGAGTATTCTTTCATTGTGTCTAGCAAGTCGTTTGAGTAGTCACCAGTCTTTTGGAATCCAACAGTTATCAAATCAAGTGCATCTGTTTGGGATAACCCTTTGAAATTAGAGGTCATATTTTTAACGACCGTACCAACCTCTGTGACCTCTGCTCCCCATAAATCTCCTATTGTATTAGCGCCCATTGCTAAATCGGTTAATTCGTTGTCATTTAAACCTTTAAACATTGCCTTTAGAGTACCGAGGTCATTTGTAACTGTGGTTAAACTATCTCCAAATCCAGTTTTAAAAACTTCATTAGCAATTCCTTTTAAACCCTGTAAATCATCTCCAACAACGCCCGTTTTTGCTGATAATCTATTAAACGCGTCTTCTGTTTCTATAATTGCACTTCCAACCTCATTAAGAGAAGCAATCCCAGCAAATGCTGCTGCCACTCCAAGTGCACCTTTTGCGACCGTTGCGAAGCCAGATACTGCAGATTTACTAAATTGTTTTACGGTGTTTCCCGTATGCTGCACCTTTCTGCCAAGATCTCTAGCATTTCGTGCAGCTTCATCCATACCACTACCAAAGTTTTGATCTCTCAGTCTCAATACGGCAGATATTACGCGGCCATTTGCCATTTCTTCTCACCGCCTTATAAAAAAAGAGAAAACTAAGTAGTTCCCCACTTAGCTTTCTCCTCTTCTAAATATACTTCCATGCTAGCTATCATAAATAACTCTGTGGATGTAGGTAAATTCAACAAATAATCTAGCCTTTCACCCTTTTGTAAATAGTGATGAAGAAAATTAAAATCTCCATCACTTTTTATTAGTTTTTTAGTTCTTGCACCACTGTTACGCCTTTTTTGTATCCAGCTAACTTCATTCCTTCTTGTGCAATAGTGGCAATTTCT
The DNA here is from genome assembly GCF_044754065.1 of Psychrobacillus sp. NPDC093180. Lineage (NCBI taxonomy): Bacteria > Bacillati > Bacillota > Bacilli > Caryophanales > Bacillaceae > Psychrobacillus > Psychrobacillus sp. NPDC093180. Next base: position 20,881 of record NZ_JBIVOJ010000011.1, read on the forward strand.
CCGTATTCAAATACTTTAGAAACGATATCGGTAGGTTCAACACAACCATATGCTTTATGCAATTCAGGATCTTTTAAGTTCGGCTCACTAACAATATTATATACAAAGAATTCATCTGACTTATCGTCACTATCTTGATCTTTCGCTAAGTCGATAGTATCTAATACAAGTGATCTTTCAGCTCTTCTAATGGTAATTGTTGCTCCTAAGCGATCTATCAATAGTTCTTGTGTAATATTTTGCTTCGGTTGAATTTGTTCCTTTTTTTCGATTAAATCTGTCAGAGTAAGTTTTGTTGTTTGGTTTGACATATAATTTTCTCCTTTTCTTATGCTGAAATTAAATCAATTGGATCATAATCTGCAAAATTGAATGGAAGGTCTTCCGTCATTTTTGTTTTTTGCTCGAATTTCATTAACATAAATTCGTTAAATGTTACTTCTCGAATATCTACTCGTTCTGCACCAAATGCATCTGGATCAGCAAGCTTCCCTACCAAGTTAATATCAGGAAGAATACCTGTTTTGACTGCATTAGCCATTAGATTGGCACCGCGACTGTAAACCTTCTTAACTGTCATGGAACCTTCCCCTGACCAACCTGTCATTTTTTTGTGTGTTGCCAAATCTTCCGACATATTTACGTCTTCGTAGTTAATAGTTACTTTTGCTTCAAAAGATTCGATATCCATCCACTTTTCGCCATTAACCCACAAAGAACCGAATGTGCCGTTAATTTGCTTGTTACCCCGTATTTTAGACATGTTATTCCTCCTTTTAGATTGCGATGTCTAAATCTAAATCTTCCATTGCATCAACAATTTTCACGTTACCTGCCAAGAAAACATTTTTCTTGAAAGACATTTCCTTCACTTTTTGGTCATCCCACTCGGATGTATCTGTTCCGATTGCTTCCCATGCTAATCTCTGTTTTCTTACACTAATGGTCATTTTATTTTCATATTTTGGATCTAAGATTTCTTCATCCGCAAGACCACTGCAGTATGCATTAACGGAACGAATAAATAAAACTTGATTGTCATAGGTGTTATTCACTTTACCAACGTATTCTTTATCATAAGTAGAGCGAATATCATCCTTCATCATGTCTTGTACTTCCATCACTCGAATTGACTTGAAATCCTCCGTTTTAGAAACAGTAGTCGTTGTGAGACTGTTAACCCCTCGACCGATTTTAATATTTTCACCGTCATTGATTAGAATTAATTCACCGTCATCTACCGCTTTGTCTGGATCTTCTATTTCAGTGATAGAATCTACTTCGTTCAACTCAAAATACGTCGCTGAGCGCGTAAATGGTAAACCAGCTAAAATACCGGCAATTCGCCCTGTGTATTCTGCCGTTGAATATTCTTTCTCTCCAACCTTAATACCGGTAGTTGTAAAATTGATAACGCCCTCATGATCTGCAGCTTCATTAGGAAGAACTGCTTTGAACGTCTTCTTTTGATTTTCACGCTTCGTTTTTATCCATGTAGAAATCAATGCAGTAGCATCTTGTTCGATTTCTGGAATTGCTAAATAGTTAAACCGTTTATTATTTAATCGGGTTAATGCTGCATTATAATCAACTGCACCCACATTTAAGCGTTCAATAATAATCTTGCTTGGCGTTCCTGCAAATGTTTTTTGAATATAATCTAGATTGTTCGGTGCCCAATCTTCTGCTTTTACCTGTTCAATACTTTTATAGATAACAGTATCAAATGTTTGCGTATCGTCCTTTAGAATAAGAGCAACAATTCCCAACTGGCTTCGCTTTACCGCTGTGACCGCCTTGCCAACAAACTCTATGTTAATTTCGGGTAAACCCATTCTTATCACTCCTCTTCAATATCTAGGAATTCCATTTTCTCAATTGGATGGTCCTCATAAAAGTCCCTACCTGTTTCTTTTTCATAAGACTCATTGCCGATAATCTCTTCATTAACAAAAATATTTTCTAAGCCGTCGTACTCACGCCCGTCATAAAATTCGATATCAAAAGCAAAGCTTAATACACCATCTGTTGTGTTAGCTCTTGCTTCGTCGATATTGAAATACCTGTCTTTTACTTTCAATTTCAAGTCGAAAAGATTTTCTAGCTGCTCCTGCACGTCCATGATTTCCAACGCATACTCATATCTGTCTGTTGGGAAATAATAAATTTGTATAGTCATGGATTTATGGACTTGATTCTCGTCACCAGAACGAATTGGATTTTCTATTCCAATAAAAAAAGAAGGTCGGTTAAAACCTTCTGTAACGTCTTTACTAATAACTTCAATGTTGAATTTCTTCTTTATTCTGGTGTTAAGAGTTTTTTTGATATCTATATAAGTGATCATAATCTGCCACTATCCAACAAATCATCTAGCCAATCAGCAAGCATATTTTCATACTCGCCACTTGAATTAAATTTATGGATTCCCTGTTCTACAACTTTCTTTCCTGGAACAAACCCAACCTCATCCCCGCTTTTTGTTACCATTCTATGGCCTTCCTCAATTAAATGGGCATGATTGGAAGAGTTGAAAACACGGACAATAATATCACCATCTTGATCTCTGAATACTTTCCCTCGCTTAAACTTTTTATGGTAGTTTCCAGATTTCTTTTTTACCTTGCTTCTTGCTTCTCGGGCGACTACGGTTCTTGCTTTACTGCCTATTTTTCGCATTATTTTAAAACTCTCTTTTGGAAGTCTTTTTTGAGCAACTTCTAATAAATCGTTTTGAAATTCAGTTAAGCCTTCTATGTTAAATTCCATCAGTTCAACAACTCCTGACAAAATATTTCGAGTGTCTCGTTTCTGAAATACGGGTTGAGAATAAATTTAATTTCGAAACGATGCCCGCGGAAAAATACTTGCATATCTTTTGTAATATCTTTCCCAGCACTGTAACGAACAACAATTTTATGGGTTACATTAGTAAGGATCGTATCCGCTTGTTGCTTTTGTAAAGATCCTGTTTGCGGTACAATCTCCGCATAAATAGATTTAATTTTTTCGAATCTATAAGCGGTCTCTTCTAATTCGTTTATATACTTCTTATTTCCATGGATTTCTACTAGATGTTTAAATCTATTAGATTGTCTTTTAGGCATCAAAATACACCTCTTGTACAAAAAATGGTGTCAATGCATCTAATGCTTCTTGCAATTCTTTTTCAGAAACACGATATTCATAAAAAACTCCAGCAACCATAATAATTAAATACTCTGTTTGCTTACCAGTAGCACCTTTCACATATGTTTTAGCCTGCTCCAAATAAAAAGAGAGCATGGAATCATCCATGTCCTCTTCTATGTGTAGGTGTTTTTTAAGTTTTGTTGTTAAGTCATCCATTTATTAGCCCCCTACTGGTGCCGTTGCTCCTACTTCATAACGATAAACTGCAGGTTCAAATGGAGAATAAACTAGTTGACCATCCAACAGGTTATAAATTTGGAATCCAATTTTGTTAGTACCTGAAAATTTTTCAATTAGTTTTTGTAATTCCATCGCTCCAATGACGTCTTGAATATGGAATGCTTTGAAATCGCCAAAATAAAACACAGGTTTTGTAGGATCAGCTCCATCAACAGCATCCGTGAAGTCTAGTTTATGGCCTAGAAGCTTATATCCTACTCCGTCAGATACTTCATGTAATAACGGCTTTCCTGTAGTGTCAGTCATTCCTTCCAGAACAGTTAGTGCTGCTCGGTTAATAATCCACATTGATTTTTTTAGCACTTCTGTTACTGGTTGACCTTTTAACTTAACTAATTGTTGATATAGTTTTTGGGAGTAACCAGCCACCTCGATATCAACAGTTTCTGTTTCGTAGAATTGCACTGCTTTTTTGGAAAGTGCTCCGGGATTTTCATTGCCTGAATCATCACCGTTAAACATATAATTCGTTTCTTTACGTACGTAAGCCTTTTTCAGCTCTTCAATAACGATTTCCTCTACATTTACACCAGACATCTTAATTAACTTTTTAGTGACTGTTGCTAGAGCATCAAATTCTGCTGGATCAAGTAAGATTTCAGCAAATTCAATTCCAGTTTCAGGTATGTCAGTTGTACGTTCTTTCTTACTAACATTTGCAGTTGCTTTCTTAACTAATACCGGGTATTTAACTTCCCCTTTTGTACGATGGGTAGAACCATATTTTCGTAGTAAATTTTCCTCTTGAGCATAGGTAATAATTTCGCTTGCAATAACTTCTGGAATAGTAACAGAGCCATTTCCTGCTTCAATACCAAGAGAACGTGCTTCAGATTCTGAAATATTCCCCACTACAAAATTAGCAAAAGCAGAACGAATTTCTTTTTCCTTTGATTTTGTTGATTTGTGACCACGCGTAGAAAGACCGTTTGCTATGGATGTCATGATGGCAGTACGTTTTTCTGGATTTATTACATTCGTTCGACTTCGTTTTTCAGGATCGTCATCATCTGCACTTCCACCGTCTTCGTCTCCCTCTTCATCATCGTCACTACGGTCTTCGCTATCGCCTGAATCTGCTCCTGCTTCATCGCCATCATCTGATAAGTTAGCTAATGCATCAGCAACCTCTTGTGCTTGGTCAGCTAATTCCTGTACCTCTGCTTGAACCGCATCTAAATCTTCTGCTCTTACTTCATTTCTTTCCAACTGCCCACGTAGCTCTGTTAAGCGTGCGTTAGTACGTTTTTGTAATGCTAATAGTAGTTTTTTATTCATCCTTCAAAACTCCCTTTATTTGATTTATTATTTTCATTCTTTTTTCTATTTCTTTATCTAGTTCTTTGCTACGCACCAATGACACTTCTGTATCTTCATATGCAGGAATTGACACCACCGATATTTCAAATAACTCTACTTCATTAAGTGTTCGCATTGCAGGTTCAACCGAATAGTCCCAATCTTCTCCTGTTGGGAAAAATCCAAATGAACATTGATTAATATCCCCACGTCTCATACTTTCCGCTAGATCCCGGGCTACCGTTGTATTCGGTAGTTCAACTTCAAATTTCAAACCTCGTTCATCTTCTTCGAGACGTAGTGTACCGCTCTTTGTGCGACCAAGTACGTTATTCCAATCGTGATTGAACAATGCCCGTATATCTCCGTTTTCTGAAATAGCCTTACTGAATGCGCCCGGTGCAATAACTTCTTCAAAATATGAACCTATACTAGTTTTCGAATTAAAGACCGCTGCATATCCACTAATTAGGACCGTTTCATTTTCTGAAGAGTCTCTTGTTTGAAGCCCGGTGATGTCAAATGTTCTGGTCTCCTTTTTCTTTGTCATTTTCATCACCTCCCTTCAACGAATCATCAGTAGCCTTTTTCTCTCCGATTTTAGACAAATCGTTTGAGATATAGATTGCTTGTGTTTCAGGTGTATTTTGCTTAGGGAAGCCCAACATCTCTGCAACATTGTCTGGAGAAGTAATTCCTGTTCGTACAATGTTGTAACCGATATTGGTTTTTGTGCTGTAAGGAACAAAATCAAGGATGTTTATTTTGAATTTAATGCGCTTGTTCGATTTTGAACCAAAAAAAAGAAGACTCAAATGGTCCTCAAAGTTTTTCATTATTGGTTTAACAGCTTTATTGTGCAAATACATCATTGCTTTTTCTAAATCGCTCTTGGTTAATGCTGTATATGTATCAACGTTAATACCTAAGAATTTACCAAGGTCTTTTTTGTACACATTTAAATAGGCTAAAATCTTTTCGTCCTCGATTGGACTTTTCATTGTATCAATCGTATACCCTTTACCAAGAGGAATCATTTTAATACTACGGCTCTCATCTATTGCTTCTAGCTGATCTAATATTGCCTTAATAAGTTTTGATTGTGCCCCATTTTGTGGATTAATATGGGCATCCAATTTTAAAAGGAATGCAAGAAGCCCTCCCTTTTTGTATTTATCCGTCAGCACTTTTTCTGCATTCATAACACCCTCTAAAGTGTTTTTGCCGAGTTGCTTTAAACCGATACCACTTAGATGATTTGTACCCATATTTTTAATATGGCGAATCATGAAGGATGGTATCTCGATACCTCCAGTTTTAAAATGTTCTATCAATCTATCATCTAATTCAGAATGAATATTAGCTGCTAAATGAAGTTCATTTACATCTAGTATTGGAAATACTTCACCGTCGAGTAAATATGTGTTAGTCATTAATTTGATGAACTCTGAGCCAGTCAAATAATTGTTTGGTTCTCTCAACACTTTTAACGTTGGATGGTTTTTTATTTCATTCCCTTCATCGTCTTCTACAATAATTTCCGATAACATCATCTGGTTACTAATATCTTGCATCAATTCATATACATCACTAGATTCCAATACATTTTCATCATTTAAAAATAGGCCACTATAACGAATCGAACGGCTCAAATTGTCAGAGGTCCATCCACGCTTTTCAGCTTTTGCTAATAAATAATTAGAAAATTGATCTCGTAAACCCAATTTCTCACCGCCTCTCAATTATCTATAAATTTCACTTATCAAGTCATCCATACTATTTTCGTCAATGTCATCCATCTGCATCATACTCTCTTTATGTGCTACTAAATACGCAACAAAACCATCAATCTTTTTCTTAGATTGACGTTTAGATGGCCCTTTCATTCCATTAATATTTTCTACGACAACCAAATTCAATGCACAGTAAATAAACAGTGGATTATCGGTAAATAAACGTCTCTCATATACTAACCTTTCTGTATCATCTATCATTGCATTCATGACATTCGGGTACTGATTTACAACCAGACATTCAAGCCCTAAATTCTCACATTTCTCAATGAGTTTTTGAGACATTGCCGGGTCATAATTTAATTGTTGGACATCGTAATTGTTCATACATTCGATGATGTAATCAAGTACTTGATCTTGGTCAATCATTTTCCCGTCACAAAACGTTACAAATCCTTTTTCAGCCAAGTCTCTATAAGGAACGTTATCCTCTTTTTCTCTAAAATCTAGATTGTCACTTGGGATGAAGTACATTTGTTTCACTTTTAAAATTGCTCGACCTTCATCATTGAATAATGGGAAGTTCAAACTAACGCAAGTTAAATCGGTAGTCTTAGATAAATCCAGTCCTAAATAACAAGTCTCACCAGTTAAGTCCCCTAAATCATCTACCAGAATATGTTCCACTTGATCTTGCTCAAAAAAGTTTTCTGCTCCATTTACGAACACATTCAAATGCTTTGACAAGAACTCAGCTTTTTTATGTGCAGATCTTGCTGCTGAAATAAATTCAGTTTCCAAAGCGCTCATTGTTACTGATATTCCAATGTTCGGATTAACCATTGCCCAAACTTTTCTATCCGTCCAGTCGTAACCTTTGTCTGGTTCATAGATCATAACGAAACTTGAATCATTATCATCTTTCTTCAAAACTTCTTTTGCTTCGCGATATACCCGCATACCAACAGAGGAAGAACCTTTACCTGCAGTAGAGATATTAAACATAATAGGCTCTTCGCGCGAAATTTGGGCAGATTTAAAGTTGTCGTACTGATCCATGTTCTCTTGAGCATGTAACTCATCATTTAATACAAAATGAGGATTGGAACCCTCAATCGATAAAATGTTTTTGGACATTACGATAAATGTATTTTGATAGGCTAACTCATCGTGAATATAGTTATAAATAACAGAGGAAACAGAACCTTTAGGTCCCTTATAAATTTGAGATGCGTTCATAAGTGCATCATGGTTCAAAATGGTGGATGCAAACGGTTTAGCTGCATATTGTGCTTGATTAAAATCACTCGCACAACAGTAGCAGTCTGCACCCAAAACTCCTTCACCAAACATTGCATATCCTAATGCTCCAACAGCAACTAATGTTTTACCATTCTTTTTAGGAATCTGAATATATGCTTCACGGATAACACGAACAGTCTTACCCTCTTCATTTTTATGAACCCAGCCATATATATTGGAATACGCGAATTTTTCCCAGTCTTCTAAGATAAATGGTTGGCCTGCTAAACTACCTTTCGTGTGACGGACAAATGTTTCAACCCAGTCCATCATTTCATTGGCACGATCAACATCGAACCAAATATCTTTTCGCTTTTTCCACTTATAATATCTGTCCACCATGTCTCTTATGGTTTTTGGATATTTCTTAGGAGTTTTCCTTACCTTTTTTGCGTAAATATCAGCATAGTTTACGTTTTGTTCTATTACCACATACGTCCACCACCTACGTTTTACGCCATTTGTTACGATGTGCGGTTAGTTCATCAACCACTGCTGCAGGTTTTTTCATCTCTTCATCCTGACGTACAGAAGAGCCACCAGTTACTACACGGCCTTTTGATTTATTCGTAAGTCCTAGCAAATCCAAAGCCTTTGTTTTCTTATCTGCCCAAGTTTCTACTTGTTGCGCCAGTGGATGTTTTGAATTATTAGTTGCTCCAGCTTTGTTAGTATGACGCTGTGTTGATGGGAAGCCTTTCTCTTTCCACTGGATATACATCGTTTGATAAATTTCAAAAATGTCTAAGTAAGATTCAATCAGTGGATCAAGAGTAAGTGTGTAAATTTCAGCATCACGCATGATTTTTAAAATACGGTTTTTTTCGGCTTCTGTTTTCTCTGCAACCATTTGCTGCCGTTGCTTTTTGGTGCTCAAATTTACACACCCCCCTTTCTTTTTAAATTTTTTTGTCCAACGAAAGAAATTGGACTGGTAACCGGTCTTCCCAAAATAAAAAAAAATTTATTTTTTATAGGGGGGCTTCAAGAAAAATAATTTGAAAAAACATTTTCTTTTTCATCTAAGTTCTCCTCGATGCTATGACACGGTGGACACAATAGCTTTAGATTCCTTGGCTCTAGCTTCAACAAATGGTTTTTCTTCACTGGAACAATATGATGGACCTGTGCTTGTTTACCGAATACGAACTTACCGCATCTCTGACAACATCCACGTTCTCTTTCATAGATGAACTGTCTCATACTTTTCCATGCAGACGAATTGTAGAATGCCTTGTTGGTATTGTGGTAGATGTTCTTTTTCTTCCTGTCTTTATCAGACCGTCCATGATCTTCACAATAGCGACCACGCTCTATCTTGCTTGTACATCCGTTAAAGTCACAGTACTTCATTCAGCATCAATCCCATTAGCTAACGCATCCTCGATGTACTTTAGAATAGTCTCTGTCTTTTTAACATTGAATGGAATATCTATATTGTTTTGTTTGGCAAAGCTACGTAATTGTTCTGCATTCATTTGATCTAAAACAATTTCTGTATTGTCTACCGTCATATCTTTATCCTTAGCAATATCAACACCTACAAGCATTGTTGTTGGATTCTCAGTAACTTCAAAGTCAGGCTTGCTACCGATAGGAACAAGTACCGTTCTCTTTTCAACACTGTCCCAATACTCTGCACCAGCTGCAGTCTTTCTGATTTCTGTCCTCACTATCTACTCACTCCATACGATTCATATTTTGAATAAACAAGAATCCCAAATACTTTATATTTTGTTACTACATAAGGATACTCGCGATCTACTGTTTTCTTAATCACCGTAACAACTCCTTAATCATTGATTTTTAATTTACTTCTCACTATTAGGTGGCAAGTTCTCCCACCCTTCTCTTCAAACCTCAATAATTTAACATATCTATAGTATTGTTAAATAAATAAATCCTTCACAAATGCCTTTATATCAATGCTTCTTAATTTCTTTTAAAAATAATTTACAACTACTGAATGAGAGTAAAATAATAAGGTATTTTAATCAGCTAAAACAAAATCTATATGTTTATAGGCATAAAAAAAGAGCATGCCCAAGCACACTCTCCACAGGTTATCCACAATGTTTGCATTTTTAATTCCATAAGTTATTTATCTCTCTATCAATGGTCTCTTGGTCTACGCCAATATAAACTAAAGTAATATGCTCTTCTCTATGATTGAATATCTTTTGAAGCCTTGCTAAGTTCTTATACTTTTTATAATAATGATATCCAAATGTTTTACGCATGGTATGGGTTCCTACGTTTCCAGTAAAACCGATTGCTCTTGCAGCATCACGAATAATCATATATGCAGCCTGACGTGATATTGGTTTCTCTGCACCTTTCTTCGTTTTCTTGTTACTTTTAATCAAATACTCATTATCGGCTTTACCCTCGATGAATGGAATAAGTACTTTTTTTAAGGGAAGACTGATTATTACTTTCTTTTTCTTGCCAGTCTTAATTTCCGTAGTAATGATAAATTCAGTGTTACGCACATCAGATACTTTTAATTTTAAAATGTCAGAGATTCGAAGGCCTGTGTTCATCCCAATCATAAACATAACGTAATTACGATAATTTTTGCTTTTAAGATGTTCACATAGATTGTCTAATTGATCTGGGTCTTTAATTGGTTCCACTTCTATCATAAAAAGCTCACGTCCTCATTTTGTATTTTTCTCTCACAACGATTAATAGCTTTGTATACTGTTTTATATGGCATTTCCATGTATTGAGCTATTTCGAATGGTGCTAGGCCATTTATAGACATTTTATAAATCTCACGTTCTTTATCAGTTAGTACGCCTAATACTGCATCTGTAACTTGACTAAAATGCTCTTGCTCTTCGTCAGTCTCTATTGATTCATCCTCACTGTAGATCACTTGGCCACTTTCAATAATTTTTGCTATATCTGTGGCATCCGTTAAGATTTCTTTCTGGTAAACGGATCTTCTTTCGATTCCTCTTGTCGAACCTGGTCGTCTTCCAGTGCTAAGCCATTGAATAGAGTATTGGAGATTAGAAATCCAACTATTAATGATTTTTTTATCTTCTTTCAGTTCTACCAATACATCTGAGAATTTATCAATAGATTCTTCAAGCTTAATTTTCTTTTCTAATGTGCTAAGCATCGAACGTGTTTCTTTCAAAGTTTGTTTGTATTCTACCAATAACTCTTTCAATTCTTATGCACCGCCTTTCCTTTTATCTTCTTCTAAAGGCTCCACCTTTGCCCCTAACAAATCTATCTTTGTTGCAACCCATGAGTTCTTTCCAGTCTCGATCAGTTAGCTTCTCTTTAGTTTTTTTACGTGGAATATTGTGTTTCTTTCCATTTGGCTTTGTATATCCTTTTTCTACAAGCTCTGTTTGAATCGTTCTCATACCAATCTCTCCCTTTTTTGACTACAAAAAGAGCACTAAATAAACGTCTAATGACGTCCATCTAGTGCTCTCGGTCTTTCCGATAAGCTATATTATCCTAAGCGCTTTGAATATTGAGTGTCATAACGCGTAGGTTTATCATTTTCGATTACAATTGTTACTTTTCCAAAACCATGTGGCAGTTTTTCGATTTTCTCTAATCTTCCATCTCTAACTGTATAGATGCCATTCTCTCTTAAATCTATTTCGGCAACTACTTTCTCTATTTTAGCAACCATTTTCCCCTTCAACAGGACTCCTCCTTGTGTTATACTTCTCATGTTGAATGTCGAGACAGGAGAAATCTTGTCTTTTTTTATGTCTATTTGCGTTTTCCTTTTGTCCATTTCAAAGGTTTCGTCATAGCTTCATATCTATCCATGCCTTGACGAATGCGTTGTTTAGCAGTTTCTATTGGCACTTCGTGGTCCATCATGAGATAAATTTCTTCTTGTGTGAAAAATTTCATCATTTCTACCAGTACTCCTAAAAGACATATTAGACTATAACATTACTTTTTTAGTCGGTGGTTTTACTCCGCATGTTTCAAGTGCATGTTTTACCAATCGTTCAACCTCTCGTTCAAAGCGCCCGGGTTCTTTTTTATTTACTTCGTGAATTAACGATACTACTTTCGGAACAATCACTAAACTAATGAAATTCATTACCTCATCGTATGATTGAATACTTGTGGGTACTTTTATATCTATCATTTTTGCGCCAGAATCTAATTCAGATATTCTAAAAAAATCTTGTAACGCCACAACACTAAAATGATAATTATCGATACGGACAGCATGACCTACGACCTTACCCCAACCATTATTAGTAGCCAGACAAAATTCTTCCGCTTGTCCATTTAATTCCACTATTACTTTATTAAAATGTTTCATTTTCTACACCCTTTCATATTGTCACTTCTTCACATTGTTTACGAACTCTGAATTAACATTTGAATGTAATATCAGATAATTTCACTTCTTTAAGTTGTTCATTTAACCTCACTACCGCAATCGGAAATGCAATCGTTCCACCATTATGACCGCCTCTTATTGGAGAAGGGTTTAATACCTCAGAGTGTTGAAAAATCCCTATAAATTCTCCCTTTAGCCAATCAGACTGCACTTTCACATAGCATTCCTTATCCAATTTAATTTCCTCCTTTGATTCGAACTATCTTATAATTTTCGACTCTTTCTTTGGGATCGAAAAAGAAAATCCAAAATCTTCTTCCCATGGCTTTGTACAGATATAATGAGTGTCATTTTCACCAACAACAGGGTAACGTTTTCCTTTATACTCAATAACCATTTGAATCGCTCCTTCTACGAACTGTGTATTAACTTAAAGTGGTTGTGTACTTAGTTTCATAATCCACTTCAACAGCGAAATTGGAATCGCAAACATAACACTTCATGTCTTCACTCGATTCATGTATATCATCACTCGAATTAACGCTTGCACAAACAGGGCATATAATTTTATCTTCACGATAACAGTCCCATTCGTCATGCCCATTTTCTTTCGCAAGTCGTAATGCTTCTTTCTTACGTTCTTCATGTTCTCTTTCGTGGCAAGGTTTGCACTGAAAACCCTCACGATGTCCACAAGGTATATCGGTAAGATCCTTTCTATGGGTTCCACAAGTAATGCATCGGTCATGTTCCTCGCAAACGATATATGAGTACCACTCACCATTTTCTAAACATTTATTGCATCCACACACCCAATACCAACCATCTTCAAATCTTTCCGCATACAATCCATTAGTTGGTGGATATAGCGACATTTCAGGTAATTCAGGATTCGTTGATCCCTCATTCCAGATGTTTCTATGTCCAGATCGAACTCGTCGGATCCATTCTTTAGGTATCTCTGAAATATATATCTTAGTGTTTTCTAAGCTCATGTTTTTCTCTCCTTATTACGCCTTATGTGTCTACTGGTCAGTTGCCAGCATATTCTCTGGAGCGTACTGCGTATTGCTTCAACTCTTCTAAATCTGTGTTTTCGTGATTACAATGACGGCAAAGGATTACTTGGGTTTTTGGTAATAGCTTGGTTTCGACTTCTAACGACAAGATAAGTGGATGACGGCAGTTGTCACATATTACAAATAGATTATTGTGTTTTCCCATTAGACACTCACCACCATTTCTGTTTCAAAAAAGAATGTAAAATCAAAGGAAAGAAATACACAATCACATTCCCAACACTTATTTAGTAATAAGTTGCTGTCCAAGTTCCCTTTTTTCGCAAATTCGGATGTTTCTTTGCCTGCACAATTAGGGCACATGCTAATTCCTCCTAGTCTCTAAATCTTTCATAGGTTTCTAACAATTCACTGTCACTTAGTTTCAATAAATACTCCTCTGAGTAATTTGATAATAATGTAATGGAGAATATGATTTGATCGCGATCTATTGAATCATTCAGTTCCATCTACACCGCAACCCCTTTCTGGGACAAGTGCACGCAAACATTTTCTCCTGCGCTGGCATGTCCAACGTAAACCGGATATTGCACGAAGCGCTTACGGTATTCAAAGAAATTCATGCTCACATTTGATGTTTCAAAAAACATTCTTTTTGGCATTAAACGTGCACCGTTTGAAATACTCGCTCCCTGTTCTCCAAAAAGATTTTGATGTAACGCATTTGCATCCAATGCATTTTCCGCAAAGTAGAAAGAATATAAATTAGGTGTGTTAGTGCGGATAACAAATAATTTAATACGCTCGATTCCAAGTACATTTTTATTAGCGAGTTCCTGTATCTTCTCTTGGTTCAAAGGAATGTCATGGAGCTTATTTGAATCATCCTCAGAACTGACCAACCTTTCGGACATTGCCCAAAAAACTGTATGGGCAACCAGTTTCATATCACACTCGACTGCACCTTCAAATAGTTCTTTAACGGTAATCACTTTTGTCGATGCCCCCAATCAATATTGAGTAGTCTTCCTGTCTCTTTGATATAAGCTGCCATGACTGCACCAGTCGGGCCGTTTCGATGCTTTGCAATATTTATTTCAAGTAAATTTTGATTCTCTGATTCTTTATCGTAATAATCGTCCCTGTATAAAAACGCAATAACATCGGCATCCTGTTCGATGTTCCCTGAGTCACGTAGATCAGACATCATCGGTCGCTTATCTTGCCTGCTCTCTACAGCACGGCTTAGTTGTGATAAACAAACTACTGGGCACTTAAATTCTTTTGCCATCTGCTTTAAATCCCAACTAATTTGACCAACAATTTGCGTTTGGTTATCTCGTGGGTTTTCTCCACGGATGATTTGTAAGTAATCGATAAAGATAATTGGTTTTTGGTTAGGATTTTCTTTTATAAGTTGCCTTGCTTTTGCTCTAATTTCAGCAACGGTTAATCCTGCCCTATCATCAATCTCAATATTGGCTTGGCTTAATCTGGTTAATGTTGGAATCCATTTTTTCTTTTGCTCGTCTGTGAAGTACTCAAACGGTTCACGCATTTTTAACCTGCTATAACTTCCAGTGGATGCGATCAACCTATCTATTTCCGTTTCTTCGCTCATTTCTAAAGAGAACAAAATTGGCAAATATCCTGCCCATCCTGCACTAAGTGCAAAATGATTCATTGTATCTGTTTTTCCCATGGAAGGACGAGCCGCTAATATCGTTAACTCGCTGGGTTGAAACCCATTGAGCATTTTGTCCAAGTCTCTTAATCCGGTGGTTATACCTTTTTGTGACACCGACTTAACGTAAGGTCGCTCTGCCATGCTTACGAGCTTTTCCTTTACGCTTGTGACACCTGAAACATTCTGTTGGTTTTGTAAGTTATCAAGTGCTTTTTGAATAGCTGGCAACTCCCAATTCTCTGCCTGCGCTTGGAACAAGATATTATTTTTCTTTTGTTCTCTCCAATGGTCCGACAAGATCTTCTGGTATTGCTCAAATTTCACTGTGTTTTCAAAATTGATGAGATCAAGTAAGTAGTTAGCTCCTCCAAGCTCGCTAGGCTCTTTAACTGTTAGTAGGGTAATATAATCAGCGGGTTTGTTTGTAGAGACTAACTCTTGCATCCCAAGAAATATATTTTTGTGAATCTGTGTATTAAAATATTCTGCATGTATACCACTGTCTGAGATTAAATAATTCTCTTTCAGCATTGTTCCTAAAATACTTTTTTCGGCAAGTTCTACACTTAGTTCAACAGTTTGTAATGTCACTGTAATTCTTCTCCTTTGCTAAAATCTAAATCCAGCGGGCTAGGAATAAACACATTTGGTTTATCAGTAGTCCCCGGTAACATACTCTTTGGGCTTTCGTTCAAGTAGTTTTCAAAGTTGGTAGGACTAAAAAGTGTACTTGGTCTTAAATAAGCATTCATTTCTGGCTTCTTTGACCACTGCTGCACCTTTACATCAATTACACGTTTGAAATCTTCAAGAACATATCCATCTCGTAATCGGCCGTTAATAAACTTCTTTGCAGAAGATGAGGTTGCTTTGAAGTATTTATTCGCTTTTGTATTTAGATAATCAATAACGTCAGATACGATGTTGAGCTCTAGCTCGACATTATTATTCTTAATACTCTTAATCTCTTTAGGTATTGCTTGGTGCATATTGCCCTCATCACTCGGTATATTTTGCACCTCTCCATCGGTGTCTTCTGCATCGTTGGACGGTGCATTTTGCACCGTCATTAGATAACACTTGGAGTAGTCGATTCTGTACCATTTGGTCTTGTCCATTTTCATGCGGTTATAGGCTGACGTCGAAATTACGTAACCTTCACTTTCAAGTTTGTGCATAGCTCTCTTGACTGTATCGGTAGACCAAAATGGAAACTCCTCGTCTCTCCATTCCTCATACGTTTTGTACACCCATTTGTGCCCATCTCGAATGTTGCTTGATATAAGAGATCGAAAGTGTAATTGTTGTAGCACGATCGCTGCATTTAAACCCACCTGTTTCGCTAAAGATGGTAAGACTTGTAATGGTGGTTCGTTGATTAGTAAATTCACGATTTTTCTCCCTCTTCTTGACTAAAATATTTATTTCAGAGATAATTAAGTTAATAGTATTTTGTAACTTGCTGATCCGCTTTGCCGAGCTGGTCAGTTTTTTTCGTTTCACCTGTAAACTCTCTCCACAAAATCCCTATATAAATGGCCATTGCTAATGTGACTACCGCTACCATCACTTGTTCTGGACTACTGAACACGTCGTTTCACCACCTCTACTGAAACGCCACGTTGATTAAATTCAATTACTTTATTTCTCCTCTCCATCTTTCTTTTTATATTCTCCAGTCTCCTAAATGACCTTTGTACATCACGACAGCGATCGTCTGCTAAATCATAATTACCTTTTCTCATATGAATTTTCATTTGTTCTAAACAATCTTCAATACACGATTGTTCGCTCATCATTTCTGCTAATAAATCTCCAGAAACTTTGTGCATTATTGATTCACCCACTTGTCCACGAATTTTATTGCATCTTGAAGTTGGTGTCGTTTTACATCACGGTAAGATTTAACCGCAAACCGTTCCCTGATAGCTCTATAAATTGCACTAAATACTGCACTTCGTTTAGAAGCATCTTTCTCAAGTTTGAAGGCTCTTTCACCTACAGCTTTTTGTAAACGACGTTGTTCTCCAGAATCTAAAGTGATTTGCTCTTGCATATTTGTTTCGATTGCTAACACCCTCTTTTTTGTTTGTTCTAATTTAGATTCAAGTTCTACAATCTTTTGATTCTGCATAGCTATTAACGAATCAGGAGACTTAATTTTCTCTGTCAGATTGTAGTAGCCTTCAACTAGCGCGCTATACGCTTCTCTAGCCTTTTCGTTGTTTAAAGATTTTGCGTGCAACCATGCGCCTTGCTCTGTCCATAAATACAAAACAGATACGAATTTAAGGCTCACGTCTTCTTGACGCATGGCTTTAAATTGTTTTAAATCATCACCAGTAAGAGAAAAATAATGTTTGTCTTTCTGGAAATGTTCTTGGTTTCGTTGAAAATTACGATTGATGATTTTAGGATTCACGCCAAACGAATCTGCTAGTTGTCCAGTCGTTAACACCCTCATCCCGTTTTGTTCTATTGCTTGTAATTGCACTTATATTCCTCCCTCGACAGGCTTACGTCATTTTGACTCACACCTTATTGTCGGCAATGATTCTAAGTTACGAAAAAAGCCTTCTGACTTTGCTTGTTCAAATTCTTTTAACGTGTACTGCATCGACCAAGCCTTACCGAAGCATCTGAACATTTCTTCCCTAGCTTTCTCTGCAGTTTTGGCTTCAATTACTACATACTTATTCCAAAAAGGATGAGCACTGCCAAATGTGAAAATATGTTTTTCCAAGTTATCTCACCTTCTTTCTGATGGTTGAATCACATCAAGAAATCCATAAGTGAAGGGGGATCAAACAACTTATGGACTTCTTGACGAGAGCCAAACTCTACGTCAAATTAGTCTAATACCAAGTGCCATCGTTCGAATAATGCCACCAATCGCCATTTTTATAATGCACATGCAAGCATTGTTCCTTAGCGTTCCGTTCAACTTTGACGATATCGGACGCGGTATAATCCTTTCTCTTTTCCAATCCCATGCTAGAATTATGCTTTGCATAAACAGACAGAAGTAGTTTATATTCACCGTCAGTTAAGTGCTTTGCAACAGGTAGTTTTTTCATCAATATCACTCCATCAGATTTTATTTTGTCGAATGTTCACGATTTATGTGCTATAATCAAGTTAGATATTTTACAAAGCGCTGGTTAACTTGTCCGAGTTAATCAGCTTTTTTATTTGTTAAAGCCATCCACCCTTTGGCAACCCACCTAGGCATTAGCCCTCCAATACAATCCTTTATAGAAATCCCATAATCTTTTTGTAGTTGAATCAACATATTATCGATGAATACTTTGCCATCTAGGAGCTCTTCCATAAGTGATTTAATTTCTTGCAATTCTTCTTTCGAAATAATTGAAGGTGGTTTCGCTAAACTGACTTCCTTCATTTTCCCTATCGCTTCTTGCAATTCTTGTATCGTATAAGATCCAATTGATAGACGATGTTGTTCGATGCTATGACCTCGGAAGACCGGTGAAGTATAACCCTCACTAAATTCGTACAAAACATCATGAATGTATTCTGGATTGTCATACGTTTGGATCGATTCTTTTGCGATGTCTTGCTGCATCTTTCTTCTATCATTTTTCATGTGATTTCCTAATTGCCTGCTAATATTTAAGTCGATTGCAAGTTGATCGCCGGTTAGTTCTTCCGTCTCCATTAAACGAGAAACAGCGTCTCCTACGTTAACCGCATTTTTTACTACCATTTTTTATTCTCCCTTTTGTAGCAAAACAGCTATTTTTTGATACAGATAAATTCAGTAAGATTAAGCTAGATACTTATCCAGCACAGCAGTATTATTTTCTATCCAAGCAAAAACTGCATCTCTTGGGTAACGTGCTTGTATCGTCTGCAAACGAGGAAATGAAAAGTCTTTAATTAATTTATCTACTGTTGGTTTCTTGATTTGCAGAATCTCAGCCAGATGATCTTTAGTTAGGACTGGAGGATAAGTAAACTTTGTTTGTCCATCCTCTACACCCTTTTGATAGGCTTGTTTAATCAACAACTCAAATTTTTGAATCATGTACTGTTCATCTAGTTCTTGTAACAATGGTGTTTGCATATATCTTCCTCCTGCAACTTATAGTTGATTTTTTACTGAAAAACAACATTTTGTTGTGTTAGTTATCAAAAAAAATATCCGTAGGATTGGTTTCAAAAAGTGAAGATATTGCTAACGCCACGTTTAAAGCTGGAGTCCTAACTCCTTGTTCAATCATACCGTAATAACTCTCTGAAATTTTAAGGTCATACTCTGCGTTAAGATTTTTAACAACATCTTTTTGTAACCATCCTTTTTCTTTACGTAGGTCAATCAATTTCTCTCTGCGTGAATTTAATTCCAATGTTGCACCCCCCAACTTCTTGTTGTCTTAATATTACCCAACAAAAAGTTGGATGTCAATATTATTTCCGACTTTTTATTGTTTTATGTAATATTTATTTTAATAACCCAACTATTAGTTGTATAATTCAATGTAACTTTGAAATTTAGGGGGATTTATGATGCCTACCGTTCCACAAAGATTAAGGGAATTAAGGAAAGAATTTAAATTTACACAAGCACATGTTGCTAAAACTCTAAATATCTCTGAGAGTGCTTATGGATATTATGAACAAGGACGAAATGAAATTTCAATTAGTAGTGTACAAGTTCTTGCTGAGCTATACGACGTTAGTGTCGCTTATATCTTAGGTGAAAGTAATACAAGAAACGCTTTTTCAAAAGATGAAAAAGACATTGCTAAACGGCTCGAAGCATTCAGGGAAGAAATAGAAAATAGTGACGGTTTAGCATTTGATGGTGAACCAATGAGCGAGGAAGCGAAAGAATCTTTAACAGAAGCAATGGAGCATATTTTCCGGCAAACTCAAAGAATCAACAAAAAATATATACCTAAAAAGTATAGAGACACAGATTAATGTGATTTGAGGGATTTAAATGCGCTGGATAAAGGACATCGTAGAAGAACTACATGCCAAGCACACTACTTCAAACCCATTTGAAGTTGCAAGTCTTCTTAAGATCGAAGTTCTATTTTGGGATCTTCATGAAGAAATAAATGGGTTTTACAAATATGATCGACGTACTAAATATATTGTCATTAATAATAATTTATCAGAAGAAATGCAACGTATTGTATGTGCTCACGAATTAGGGCATGCAGTTCTTCATCCACGAGCCAATACAACATTTATGAGGAAAAATACATTGTTATCAGTAGATCGTATAGAGGTTGAAGCAAATATCTTTGCTGCTGAACTATTAATATCTGATGAATCGTTATTTAAATGTACCCATTCAACAATATCCAAAATTGCTTCTTTACATAGCGTCCCAACAGAAATTGCAATGTTGAAATGTAAAGGGCTTTTTTAACACAGTTTAAAGAACATATGTTTTATTTTGAAAGGAGGTGAAAACATAATGGCATCATATCAGAAATACGAGACCAAAAAAGGACAACTATGGCTATTTAAAATTGTTCTTCAAGACCCAGGCACAAAAGAAAAGTATCCTACTACCCGTCGTGGATTTAAAACACAAGGTCAAGCTAAGATTGCTGCTAAGAAGTTAGCGGATGAAAATAAGATTGCAAATACGCTACAAAACTCCAATAAACTTTATAGAGAAGTATATGAGGAATTATACAAGGAACAAGAAAGAGTGCTAAAACCACCAACTATGAAACAAAAAAAGACGAAGTTTAATAAATGGATTCTTCCTCATTTCGGAGATTACATTATCGGGGAGATCGATAAAAAGATATGTCAAGATTTCATTGACTATACAGCGTCCAAAATCACTACTTTTAAGGATCTTGTCATCCAAGCGAAGTTAGTATTCGAATATGCAATTCAGAATGAGTATATCAAAGACTCGCCCTTTAAAAACACAGTTATACCTATCAATGTGGTTGCAAATGATGAAGATGATAAAGATTTTGATGGGTTCTGGGAACGTGACGAAATAAATACATTTTTGGATCTGCTGAAAGAACACGGCACGTTGAAAGAATATGCAATTTATCGAACTCTACTTTATAGCGGATTAAGAAAAGGAGAGCTTGCATCTCTCATGGAGAGCGATTTAAATGACGCTACAAACGAAATAAGCGTTTCTAAGACCTTATACTATGAAAAAGGTGTACACACCCTTCTAAAGCCTAAAACGAAGAATTCGCGTCGTAAAGTGGATGTAGATCAGGAGACGTTTGACACATTGAAACAGTTGGTCCGTGAAAATAGAAAACGTAGACTTGCAGAAAATATTCAAGTGAAAGAAAAGTTTATTTTTGTAAGAGATGATTTTCGACCAATGAGAGTTGCTTATGTGAATGAACGTTTGGAAGCGTTATGTAAGAAGTTCAACCTGAGAGAAATTAAAGTGCACGGTCTACGCCATACACATGCATCGATGTTGTTTGCTGCTGGTGAAGAAATGAAAAAAGTACAAATGCGATTAGGTCACGCGAGATTAGAAACAACCATGAATATCTATACGCATCTTACGAAAGAAGAAACCGGACAGACTCCAAATTTATTGGTCGATTATATGCAAAGTGGTGAAAAGAAAAAATCGGATGGTCAAACGGTGGTCAAAAAGTCAAAAACCAAATAAAAAAGCACCCTCCAAAAATATTGGAGAGTGCCTTGACCATTGATAGATTAACGTTTTGAGAACTGAGGTGCACGACGAGCGCCTTTAAGTCCTGGTTTTTTACGTTCTTTCATACGTGGGTCACGTGTTAAGAATCCAGCTGATTTTAATGCTGAACGGAAATCAGGGTCTACTGTAAGTAGTGCACGTGCAATACCGTGACGGATTGCTCCTGCTTGACCTGTGAATCCTCCACCGTTTACGTTTACGTGTACATCATAGCTACCTAAAGTTTGAGTAGTTACTAATGGTTGTTTAATAACTTCACGTAAAGTTTCGTATGGTACGTAATCTTCTACGTCACGTTTGTTAATAACGATTTTTCCTTCGCCTGGTACTAAACGTACGCGTGCTACTGAACTTTTACGGCGACCAGTGCCGATATATTGAACTTGTGCCAAGTGTATGTCCTCCTCTTAGTTATTATCCGCGAAGCTCATATGCTTCTGGTTTTTGTGCTGCATGTGGATGCTCTGCTCCAGCGTAAACGTTTAGTTTAGAAAACATTTGACGTCCTAAAGTGTTTTTAGGAAGCATTCCTTTGATCGCTAATTCGATCATTTTCGTTGGGTACTTAGTACGCATTTCTAAAGCAGTACGTTGTTTAAGTCCACCAGCAAATTGTGTGTGACGGTAGTAAATTTTATCATTTAACTTGTTCCCAGTTAAATGAATTTTTTCTGCATTGATAATGATCACGTGATCACCTGTATCAACGTTTGGTGTGAATGTTGGTTTGTTTTTACCACGTAAAATAGCTGCAACTTCTGAAGCTAGACGACCAAGAGTTTGGCCTTCAGCGTCTACTACTAACCATTTACGTTCTACTTCGTGACCTTTAGCCATGAATGTTGTACGCATGTATTTTGTCCTCCTAATTCAATCATAATCGATCTATAATTTTCTATATCCTCATACCAATAAGTTTCGGGGCTTATATTGTGGGGTTAATGAAAATACCATACATCATCTTACCCCGAATGCGTCATTTAGTCAAGCATTTTATGAAAAACACCTGGAAAGGTTGCTTCATTGTGGATACACTACTTTTTCTAAGTACAAACCGTGTGCTGGCGCCGTTTTCCCCGCATTTTTTCGGTTGCATGATTGCAAGATTTCAGGCAAGTCCTCTACACTTTTTTTCCCGATTCCAATTTCCCACAAAGTTCCTGCGATAATTCGAACCATATTATATAAAAATCCATTCCCGCTAATCTCCATTTGAAGCTGATTCATCTCTTTATCTACTTCCAAACGAATCGAATGGATTGTTCTCACGAAGTCCTTCACACTCGTGTTAGATGCACAGAAACTTGAAAAATCGTGGGTCCCTAGCAAATGAATAGATGCCTCTTTCATCCTCTTAATATCCGGCTTGTAACGATTTGCATGCACGCTATAGTTGCGTTCAAATGGACTATGCACTTCATTCAATGACCAAATATAACGATACGTTTTTCCAACTGCATTATATCTTGCATGAAAGTCATTCTGCACTTGTTCCACTAATAACACCCGAATATCTCCTGGTAGTTGTACATTTAAAGCCGTTCTCCAGCGATCCATCGGCAATCTAAGCTCACTATCGAAATGGATAACTTGTCCTGTTGCATGTACACCAGCATCCGTTCTCCCACTAGCAACCACTTTTACAATAGACCCTTTGTGCATTGTCTGTAATACTCTTTCTAACTCCAACTGAACGGTTCGTTTTCCCGGCTGCACTTGATAGCCCGAAAACGCACTTCCATCATAACTAATAATTGCCCGTAGCCGCATGACATACACCTCCGATTACGATCTAAAATAAATAAGAACGACCGCTAGTATGAGGAGAGTAACGATGATTACCGTATCTTTTGTTGCCCATTCTAGTTTACGATATCTCGTTCTTCCTTCCCCGCCTTTATAGCCGCGCACCTCCATAGCAGTCGCCAAATCTTCGGCCCTTTTAAATGCACTAACAAACAAAGGAATTAGTAACGGTACGATCGCATTCATTCTTTCTTTCATACTACCCGTTGTCATATCCGAGCCTCTCGCCATTTGCGCCTTCATAATTTTATCCGTTTCATCCATCAAAGTTGGGATAAATCTTAACGAAATGGACATCATAAGCGCTAATTCATGCACAGGAAGCTTCCATTTCTTTAATGGGTTCAATAATGTCTCCAATGCATCTGTAATCGAAATAGGGGTCGTTGTGAGCGTTAAAATAGACGTCAAAATAACAAGGACAAAAAAGCGGATGGAAATGAATATCCCTTGACGTAAACCTTCCTCGTATATCTTTAAAAATTTCCACTCAAATATAACTGCACCTTCTCGTGTAAAAAACAAATGCAATAAAAAAGTAAATATGATTAAAATGACGACCGGCTTCAACCCGTTGATCAAAAAATAAAGCCTAATTCTAGACATTCGGATGATCAAAAATGTAAACACAACTAAAATTGCATAAGTAATCCAGTTATTTGCGATAAACACTACCGCAATAAACAAAAATACAAAGATCAATTTTGCACGTGCATCTAACCTATGAATAAACGAATCTCCAGGTATAAATCGACCAAATATCATTTTCTCTAGCATTACAACTCACGCTCCTTCTTCAAAAATTGCGCAAGTTCCTCTGCTAACATCTCTTCCGTCAAACAAAGTACAGGTAGCTTCTTCTCCATCATCTGTTCTACCTTTTTCTGAAACTTAATGCTTTGAGGAAGTTCTAAACGATAATCCATCAAACGAACTTCATCCGTAAAAATATCTTGCGGTGTTCCAGCTAATACACATTTACCATCATGCATAATAGCAATCCGATCCGCATATCTTGCGGCGTCCTCCATACTATGTGTCACAAGAACCGTCGTTAACCCTTTTTCTTTGTGCAAGTGATAAAACAAATCCATTATTTCTTTTCGCCCTCTTGGATCTAAACCTGCTGTTGGTTCATCTAAGACTAACACCTCTGGATTCATCGCAAGAACCCCTGCAATGGCAACACGTCTCATTTGCCCTCCAGATAAATCAAAGGGTGACTTTTCTAATACCTCGTTCGGTAAGCCCAGTAAGTTTACTAGCTCAATTGCACGGCGTTTTGCTTCTTCTTCCGACACGCCAAAATTCATCGGACCAAACATAATATCTTTTAACACTGTTTCATCAAATAATTGATGTTCAGGAAATTGAAATACTATCCCTACTTTTTGTCTAACTTTTCTAAGTTGCTTATTTTTCTTCTCCGCCTTTACTTCTACATCCCCAATTTTAATCGAACCTTCCGTCGGTTTTAATAATGCATTCAAATGCTGTAAAACCGTTGACTTACCTGAACCAGTATGCCCAATAATCGCTTGATACGACCCAGAAGGGATATGTAAATCTACATCATAGAGTGCTCTTTTTTCAAATGGTGTATTTTTCGCATAGGCGTAACTTACTTGTTGAAGTGTGATGTCCATAAATCATTCACCAATTCTTCTTCTGACATATGTTCTGCTACTAATGTAATTCCTTGTTTCTTTAATAATCTAGAAACGTTCATCGCAAAAGGAAGATCTAATCCTAAATCGACTAACTCCTGTCCACGTTGGAAAATCTCTTCAGGCTTTCCTTCTGCATATTTGGTCCCTTGATTCATCATAATGACCCGATCAGCAAGCAATGCTTCTTCCAAGTCATGTGTAATAGAAATAACGGTCAAATCTGTCTCTGCTCTAAGCTGTTGTACCGTTGAAAGCACTTCATCTCTTCCTTGTGGGTCTAACATAGAGGTCGCCTCATCTAGCAATAATATTTTGGGCTGTAAAGCGATAGCACCCGCAATCGCAACACGTTGTTTTTGCCCACCAGATAAATGATGCGGCTCACTATTCATAAAATCGCTCATTTTCACTTTTAGTAAAGAACGTTTTACTCGTTCTACCATTTCCTCAAAAGGGATCCCGTTATTTTCTAAAGCAAACGCAACATCATCTTGCACAGTTGCCCCTACAAACTGGTTATCCGGATTTTGAAAAACCATTCCCATTTGTGAGCGTGTATCCCATAAGCTTTGTTCATCTAACGGCTCTCCAAAAACTCGTACTTTTCCCGTCTGAGGAAATAGAAGACCATTCATTAAACGTGCAAGCGTCGATTTTCCGGACCCATTATGACCGACAATCGCAACCCATTCTCCTTCGTAAACTGTATATGATACGCTATTTACTGCAGGTCGTATGTTTTCATCTTCTTCTGTATATGTAAAAGTTACTTCTTGTAAAGAAATAATTTCTCGTTTCATCCTTTACCTCCTCTTGCTCGTCTCAGCTAAACTAATACGCTTTACACTATATTACGACAAATTAAAAAAGCGCGCACCTCATTTAGAGAAATGCGCTCTTCTATAACTTATTTCAAGATTGGGTGCTCAAGACCAATCCGAAAATGAGGTGCGTAGAGCTAGACGAGACGCAACTTAATGTTTAAGTCCGCTCATCGTAACACTCTGCTTTTATAATGTCGTATAAATCTGTTTGAAAAAAGAAGAGGGTGGTAGGATACACCAATTGCCCTCTTCAATTTGTAGAATAAATTAAATTAAACTAACTCAATTACTACAACTGGTGCTCCGTCTCCGCGACGAGGTCCAACTTTCATAATACGAGTATAACCGCCTTGACGATCTGCGTAACGTGGTGCTACATCATCAAACAACTTTTGTAATGCAAACACATCTGTTTCATTACCTTCTTCGTCAGTAGAAGTTGCTACTTCACGACGAATGTAAGATGCAGCTAAACGACGTGCATGCAAATCTCCGCGTTTACCTAAAGTGATCATTTTTTCAACGACAGAACGTAATTCCTTCGCGCGTGCTTCAGTAGTTTGAATACGCTCGTTAATGATTAAGTCTGTTGTTAAGTCACGTAACATCGCTTTACGTTGAGAACTTGTACGTCCAAGTTTTCTGTAACCCATGGATGTTTCCCTCCTTTGGTGAATAGTTCAAATCTAGCTATATCAAAAATCGCTTAGTCTTCTTTACGTAATCCTAAGCCAAGCTCATCTAACTTCGCTCTTACTTCTTCTAAGGATTTACGTCCTAGGTTTCTTACTTTCATCATGTCATCTTCTGATTTGTTTGCAAGCTCAAGTACTGTATTAATACCTGCGCGTTTTAAACAATTATAAGAACGAACAGAAAGATCAAGCTCTTCGATAGTCATCTCTAATACTTTCTCTTTTTGATCTTCTTCTTTTTCGACCATGATTTCAGCAGTTTGTGCCTCGTCTGTCATCCCTACGAAAATATTCAAGTGCTCTGTTAAGATTTTTGCTCCAAGCGAAATCGCCTCTTTAGGACCGGTGCTGCCATCTGTCCACACATCAAGAGTTAGTTTATCGTAGTTAGACGATTGCCCAACACGAGTATTCTCCACTTGAAAATTAACGCGTGAAACTGGAGTATAAATAGAGTCGATCGGGATTACGCCGATAGGAAGATCCTCACGTTTGTTTTGATCAGCAGGAGTGTAGCCACGGCCTCGACCTGCGTACATACGCATACGGAAATGACCATTTTTGCCGATTGTTGCAATATAGAGTTCTGGATTTAATATCTCAACATCACTGTCATGTGTAATGTCAGCAGCTGTTATCGTTCCCTCTCCTTTTACATCAATCTCAATGACTTTTTCTTCATCAGAGTAGATTTTTAAAGCTAGCTTTTTCACATTCATAATAATAGATGCAACATCTTCCACTACGCCTTCAATAGTTGAAAACTCGTGTAAAACGCCATCAATCTGAATAGAAGTTACTGCAGCTCCTGGTAAAGAAGACAGAAGGATACGACGTAAAGAATTTCCCAAAGTATTTCCATAGCCACGTTCTAGCGGTTCTACAACAAATTTACCAAACTTGGTATTTTCGCTGATTTCTACACTTTCAATCTTTGGTTTTTCAATTTCGATCATTCCAATTTACCCTCCCTCAAAACATCGAATGTATAGGTTCTTTCCATCATGAATTCGATCGTATAACTGGTTGCTTGTTTGAACAACCTCAGTCTGTACAATAAATGATGTTCTCAAACAATTTGAGTAGCACCTTTTACACGCGACGACGTTTTGGTGGACGACAACCATTATGTGGTACTGGTGTTACGTCTTTAATAGCTGTAACTTCTAGACCTGCAGCTTGAAGTGCGCGGATAGCCGCTTCACGTCCAGCACCAGGACCTTTAACAGTTACTTCTAAAGTTTTAAGACCATGTTCCATAGAAGTTTTTGCAGCTGTTTCTGCAGCCATTTGTGCAGCGAATGGAGTAGATTTACGAGAACCTCTGAATCCAAGAGCTCCAGCACTTGACCAAGAAAGTGCATTACCTTGCATGTCTGTGATAGTCACAATTGTGTTATTAAATGTTGAGCGAATGTGAGCAATACCGGATTCGATATTCTTTTTCACACGACGCTTACGTGTTTGTTGTTTACGTGCCATGTTAAGAAGAAACCTCCTTTACCGATTATTTTTTCTTGTTAGCGACTGTTTTACGTGGACCTTTACGAGTACGTGCATTGTTCTTCGTATTTTGTCCGCGTACAGGTAAGCCGCGACGGTGACGGATACCACGGAAAGATCCGATTTCCATCAAACGTTTAATGTTAAGTGATACTTCACGACGAAGGTCACCTTCTACTTTGTATACACCGATTTGTTCACGGATTTTGTTTAACTCGTCTTCTGTAAGATCACGAACTCGTGTCGATTCAGAAATACCAGCTTCAACTAGTACTTTTTGTGCAGTAGTTTTACCAATTCCGAAAATGTATGTTAATGCAATAACAACGCGTTTGTCGCGTGGAATGTCAACACCAGCAATACGTGCCATATGTGTCGTGCACCTCCTTCTAATTATCCTTGTCTTTGTTTGTGTTTAGGATTTTCACAGATTACCATTACTTTACCGCGTCGGCGAATTACTTTACATTTTTCGCAGATCGGCTTCACAGATGGTCTCACTTTCATCTAACCCAACCTCCTTAGTAGTCCGGAGTGCAAAAGATTATTTAAAACGGTACGTGATACGACCGCGAGTTAAATCGTAAGGAGAAAGTTCAATTGTGACTTTATCTCCAGGTAAAATGCGGATAAAGTGCATACGAATTTTACCCGATACATGCGCAAGTATCGTATGACCGTTTTCTAATTCTACCTTAAACATCGCGTTTGGCAAAGTCTCAACAACTGTTCCTTCGACTTCAATTACATCATCTTTCGCCATCAACCCTGTCTCCCTTCTATATACAAATCAGGTTCTCATCAAAACTCAAACGTAATTTGCTTTTAGTATAGCCTCTAACGGAACGAAACTATTCGTTTCAAGCATATGTTTGGAAATCATGAGAGATGTTCGAAAGACACTCGTAAGGTTTCGCTTTTTGCAATCCACGGAGTAGACTGACTGGTAGAAACCCGTCTCCCTCATGTCAACATGTTCGCACGAATGTGTTGGATGAGTTCCATAGTACCCGTTCGTTACATAGATGCTTCCACGAAACCCATTATACCCTTTCAGAAGTCAAAATGCACGTGGACTAGGGGGTCCTCGTTATAGATGCATCTCCATTCTTCCAGTTCGTATACCGGGCGCAATATGCTTTTGCAGCTCTCGAAAAAAACGTCTTCGTTCTTATGCATAGTGCCCGGGTATTCAGTCGTCTGCGACAGGCACCGGGCTATTAGATGCGGTTGCCCTGTAACAGAGCATCTAGATCAGCAAATACTTTTGTAATATCTTGCTGTCCATCTATATTTGTTAAAACACCTTTGTTGTCGTAAAAGTCAAGCAAAGGTTGTGTTTGCTTCATATTTACTTCCAGACGGTTAGTTACCGTTTCCGGATTATCATCCGCACGTTGATAAAGCTCTCCACCATCTTTGTCACATACCCCGTCCTTAGCAGGTGGGTTAAAGACTAAATGATAAGCAGTGCCGCATACTTTACAAATACGACGGCCAGTTAGACGTTTGATCAATTCATCTTGTTCTACTTGAATATTAAGCACATGCTCAATTGATTTTCCAAGATCCGTGAGTAAAGCATCTAGCGCTTCTGCCTGCGGTACAGTACGTGGAAAACCATCAAGTAGGAATCCTTTTTCACAGTCTGGTTTACTTAATCTATCGCGAACGATACCTATCGTTACTTCATCCGGTACTAATGCACCTTGATCCATAAACGATTTTGCTTTTAAACCAAGCTCCGTGCCATCTTTAATAGCTGCACGAAACATATCGCCTGTAGAAATATGAGGGATTGCGTACTTCTCAACAATTTTATCTGCCTGCGTACCTTTACCAGCACCTGGCAGACCCATTAAAACGATATTCATACGAAAATACCCCCTCAGGACTATTTGTAGATTTTTAGGAACATAAACCGTTCCTAAAAACCATATTATTTCATAAAGCCTTTATAATGACGTTTAACTAATTGCGATTCCAATTGCTTCATGGACTCTAATGCAACCCCAACCACAATAAGTAAGCTGGTACCACCAATTTGCGCTGATTGCGGTAGACCCGCAAACTTAACAAATAGTAACGGCATTATTGCAATTACAGCCAAGAAAATAGAACCAATAAAAGTTAATCGATATAATACGCTAGTCAAATAACTTTGTGTGTTTATACCTGGGCGAATCCCCGGAATATAAGCACCTTGCTTTTTCAAATTGTCCGCTACATTTTCTGGATTCACTTGAATGAATGCATAGAAGTAAGTAAAGGCAACAATTAAAGCAATGTAAATAATCATACCAATAGGTTGTGTATAATCTAATGCTCTTGTTATGAAATCAGTCGTACTATTCTGTCCGAAGAACAGGACAAGTGACTGAGGTGCCATAAGAAAAGCAGAAGCAAAGATTACCGGAATTACTCCCGCAGCATTTACTTTTAAAGGCAAGTGCGTTTGTTGACCACCCGTTTGGGCTGTGCCAGCAACACGTTTTGCATATTGGATTGGAATTTTACGCAAAGCTTGTTGAACATAAATTACTCCAACCGTAACAGCAATAATTGCCAGTAATAATAATAATACAATCACAATATTGATAAATAGTGCTTCTCCAGCACCCTCAATAAATTGTGCATACACTTGGTTCATCGCATTTGGAATAGCAGCTACGATCCCAGCGAAGATAATGATAGAAATACCATTACCAACACCTTTTGATGTAATCTGTTCTCCTAACCACATTAAAAATGCAGTTCCTGCAGTTAATACAATTGCAATTACAACGTAATTTAAGATGCCTTCTTCTCTTATTAAAGAACCGCCATACATACGGTTAAAACCATATGACATAGCAATTGCTTGAATAAAAGCTAACACAATAGTGAAGTAACGAGTGAATTGAGCAAGTTTACGTCTTCCAACTTCTCCTTGCTTAGCCCACTCCGTAAACTTCGGTACAACATCCATTTGTAACAATTGTACGATAATGGATGCTGTGATGTATGGCATGATACCCATTGCTAAAATAGAAAAGTTAGCAAGTGCTCCACCACCAAATGTATTTAAGAAACCAATTAAACCTAATTGATCTGTTTGCTTCAATACATTTGCATCGACGTAAGGTACAGGAACGAATGTTCCTATACGAAAGACGATCAACATCAATAAAGTAAAAATGATTTTATTTCGAATATCTCTCACACGCATAAAGTTGGAGATCGTCTGAAACATTAAACCACCTCAGTTTGTCCGCCAGCATTCTCAATTGCTTCTTTAGCTGAAGCAGAGAATTTATGAGCTTTTACTGTTAACTTCTTATCAAGAGTTCCATTACCTAGAATCTTAATACCAGACTTTTCACTGCTCACAACACCTGTTTCAATCAATAATGCAGGTGTTACTTCTGTGCCTTCTTCGAAACGATTTAATGTGTCAAGGTTCACAATTGCAAACTCTTTACGATTGATGTTCGTAAATCCACGTTTTGGTAAACGACGGAATAATGGGTTCTGACCGCCCTCAAATCCAGGACGAACTCCTCCGCCTGAACGAGCGTTTTGACCTTTATGACCTTTACCTGCAGTTTTACCATTACCAGAACCGGTACCACGACCTACACGGTTACGCGTAGAACGAGATCCTTCTGCTGGTTTTAACTCATGAAGTTTCATTTGGTGGCACCTCCTTATTATTAAGATATACCTTAAATTTCTTTAAGTGTTACCAAGTGAGCTACTTTGCCAACCATCCCACGGATAGCAGCATTGTCTTGATGCTCAACAGTTTGGTGTAATTTACGTAGTCCAAGGGCTTCAGCTGTTTTGCGTTGATTTGGTTTTGTACCAATCAAGCTTTTAGTAAGGGTGATTTCTAATTTAGTTGCCATTGTCAATTTCCCCCCTTATCCTAACAGTTCTTCTACTGATTTACCACGTAATTTAGCAACGTCCTCAGCACGTTTTAGTTCTGTTAAACCTTGGATTGTAGCACGAACCATGTTAATAGGTGTGTTAGAACCAAGTGATTTAGAAAGAATGTCTGTGATACCTGCTAATTCTAGAACCGCACGAACCGGTCCACCAGCGATAACTCCTGTACCAGGTGCAGCTGGTTTAACTAGAACAGATCCAGCACCGAAGCGTCCAATAATTTGGTGAGGAGTAGTTCCTCCAACTCTTGGTACTTCTACTAAGTTTTTCTTCGCATCTTCAACTGCTTTACGGATTGCATCTGGAACCTCTTGAGCTTTACCAGTACCAAATCCAACATGTCCGTCTTTATCTCCAACTACTACTAATGCAGTAAAACGGAAACGACGTCCACCTTTTACAACTTTAGCAACACGGTTAATCGTTACTACGCGTTCTTCAAGTTCAAGTTTGTTTGGGTCAATACCACGCATGAAATATGTCCCTCCTTCTTCTTAAAATTCTAAGCCGTTTTCACGTGCAGCTTCAGCTAACGCTTTAACACGTCCATGATATAAGTAACCGCCACGGTCGAATACAACAGATTTAATGTTCTTTTCAACAGCGCGTTTTGCGATTGTTTCACCGATTAATGTAGCAGCTTCAACATTTCCAGCTGTACCATTAAAGTCTTTATCCATAGTAGACGCACTTACGATTGTTACACCTTGTGAATCATCGATCAGTTGTGCGTAAATATGTTTGTTAGAACGGAATACATTTAAACGAGGACGTTCAGTAGTACCCGTGATTTTTGTACGAACACGTGCATGACGTTTCTTACGAACTTGATTTTTGTCTTGTTTCGTAATCACAGTGGTCACTCCTTTCTAATGCGGGATGCATTATTTACCTGTTTTACCTTCTTTGCGGCGTACAACTTCGCCTTCATAACGAATACCTTTACCTTTGTAAGGCTCTGGTGGACGAACAGCACGGATGTTAGATGCTAATGCACCAACACGTTCTTTGTTAATACCGCGAACGATAACTTTTGTATTAGAAGGAACTTCAACTACTACTCCGTCTTCAGGAGTGAATTCTACTGGGTGAGAGTATCCTACGTTAAGTACAAGTTTAGTTCCTTGTAGTTGCGCACGATAACCAACCCCAACTAATTCAAGACCACGTTCGAATCCTTGTGATACACCAGTGACCATATTTGCTAATAAAGCACGTGTTGTACCGTGGATTGTACGGTGTTCTTTAGACTCTGAAGGACGTACTAAAGTAATGACATTACCTTCTTGTTCAATTTTAATATCTTGGTTAAAAGAATTTGTTAATTCACCTTTTGGTCCTTTTACTACTACTGTATTATCAGCGTTAACTGTAACAGTAACATCTGCAGGAACCTCTATTGGTTTTTTACCTACTCGAGACATTTTGTTGCACCTCCATTCGTTTGTTGATTATTACCAAACGTAAGCTACGATTTCTCCGCCAACTTGTTTAGCGCGAGCTTCTTTATCTGTTAATAAACCATTTGAAGTAGAAACTAAAGCAATTCCTAAACCATTTAGTACTTTAGGCACTTCGTTTGTTTTTGCGTAAACGCGTAGACCAGGTTTTGAAATACGTTTCAAACCAGTAATAACGCGCTCGTCGTTTTGACCGTATTTTAAGAAGATACGGATGATACCTTGTTTGCTATCTTCTACTAATTCTACATCACGTACGAAACCTTCGCGTTTTAGGATTTCTGCGATTTCCTTTTTCATGTTTGAAGCAGGAACTTCCAATTTCTCGTGACGAACCATGTTAGCATTACGAATGCGTGTAAGCATATCTGCAATTGGATCTGACATTGTCATTACATTTACCTCCTTCCCATTTATAGGGGTTTACCAGCTTGCTTTTTTAACGCCAGGAATTTGTCCCTTGTATGCAAGTTCACGGAAACAAATACGGCAAAGCTTAAATTTACGATATACAGAGTGCGGACGTCCACAACGCTCACAGCGTGTGTATTCTTGCACTTTGAACTTTGGCGTACGTTGTTGTTTAACGACCATTGATTTTTTAGCCACGTTTTCGCCTCCCTTAGTTTACTTTTGGAATGGCATACCGAACTGTGTTAATAACTCACGAGCTTCTTCGTCAGAGTTCGCAGTTGTTACAATTACGATGTCCATACCGCGTACTTTCGAAACTTTATCATAATCGATTTCAGGGAAGATTAATTGCTCTTTAACTCCAAGCGTGTAGTTACCGCGACCATCAAATGCTTTTTTAGAAACACCACGGAAGTCACGTACACGTGGAAGAGAGATAGCGATTAATTTATCCAAGAAGTCATACATACGCTCTCCACGTAGTGTAACTTTTGCTCCGATTGGCATTCCTTCACGAAGACGGAAACCAGCGATCGATTTTTTAGCTTTCGTAACTACAGGTTTTTGACCTGAGATAATTTGTAATTCTTCAACAGCAGCATCAAGTGCTTTTGTATTAGATACAGCATCGCCCACACCCATGTTGATAACGATTTTATCAACTTTAGGTACTTGCATTACTGATTTATATTCAAACTTGCTCATTAGAGCAGGAGAAACTTCCTTAAGATACTTTTCTTTTAGGCGGTTCATGTGTGTACCTCCCTTCTCTTTACTTATTTAATAATTTCACCGGATTTTTTCGCAACACGAACTTTTTTGCCATCTTCTACTTTATAACCTACGCGAGTCGGCTCGCCAGTTTTAGGGTCGATTAACATAACATTCGATACGTGAATTGCTGCCTCTTGGCTTACAATTCCACCTTGCGGATTTACTTGATTTGGCTTCATATGTTTTTTGATGATGTTTACACCTTCAACTAACACACGGTCTTTCTTAGGGAAAGCTGCAAGGATAACACCTGTTTTTCCTTTGTCTTTACCTGAGATTACCATTACTTTGTCGCCTTTTTTAACATGCATTCTGTCGCACCTCCTTGATTGGCACTTTCATGTAAATTAAAGAACTTCTGGAGCTAAAGATACGATTTTCATGAAGTTGCTGTCACGTAGTTCACGCGCAACAGGTCCGAAAATACGAGTTCCACGCGGCCCTTTATCATCTTTGATAATAACACATGCGTTTTCATCAAATTTGATATAAGTACCGTCTTTACGGCGTACGCCGCTTTTCGTGCGAACGATTACAGCTTTAACGACGTCACCTTTCTTGACAACGCCACCTGGTGTTGCTTTCTTAACTGTACATACGACGATATCGCCGATATTAGCAGTTTTACGACCAGTACCACCAAGTACTTTGATTGTTAAAACTTCACGTGCACCTGAGTTGTCAGCAACTTTCATACGAGTTTCTTGTTGGATCACTTAGGTAACCTCCCTTCGGAATAAATTAGTTCCGAAATTTATTATTAGATAATAACCGCTTTTTCTACAATTTCCAATAAACGGAAACGTTTTGTAGCTGATAACGGACGAGTTTCCATGATACGCACGATATCACCGATTTGTGCTTCGTTTTGCTCATCATGAGTTTTGAATTTCTTCGAATATTTAACACGTTTACCGTATAACTTATGTTTTTTATGAGTTTCAACTAAAACAGTAATTGTTTTATCCATTTTATCTGAAACAACACGGCCTGTGTATACTTTGCGTTGATTACGCTCAGTCATGCCTGAAAACCTCCTTTATCAGTTGTTTGCACTGATTTCTCTTTCGCGAATCACAGTTTTCATACGCGCAATCGCTTTACGTACTTCACGAATGCGAGCTGTGTTTTCTAATTGACCAGTCGCCAATTGGAAGCGAAGGTTGAAAAGCTCTTCTTTCAGTGATTTTACCTTTTGTTCTATTTCTGCAGTAGTAAGTTCACGGATGTCATTAGCTTTCATTAGATTCACCACCAATTTCTTGACGTTTAACTACTTTACATTTAACAGGAAGCTTATGTGATGCTAAGCGTAACGCTTCACGAGCGATCTCTTCAGATACACCAGCAATTTCAAACATAACTTTTCCTGGTTTTACTACCGCTACCCAACCTTCAGGAGCACCTTTACCAGATCCCATACGAACCTCAAGAGGCTTTTTCGTATATGGTTTATGCGGGAAAATTTTAATCCAAACTTTACCGCCACGTTTCATGTAACGTGTCATTGCAATACGAGCAGATTCGATTTGACGGCTTGTAATCCAGCTTGCTTCAGTTGCTTGTAAACCGAATTCACCGAATGATACTTCTTTACCGCCTTTCGCTTCACCACGCATTTTTCCGCGGTGTTCACGACGATATTTAACGCGTTTAGGCATTAACATATTATTTGCCTCCTTCCTCAGAGTTCTTCTTCACTGGAAGGACTTCCCCACGATAGATCCATACTTTAACGCCTAGCTTACCATAAGTAGTGTCAGCTTCAGCATGTGCATAATCAATGTCAGCACGTAATGTATGAAGTGGTACAGTTCCTTCACTATAGTGTTCAGCACGCGCAATGTCAGCGCCGCCTAGACGTCCAGATACTTGAGTTTTAATACCTTTAGCGCCAGCACGCATTGTGCGTTGAATTGCTTGTTTTTGAGCACGACGGAAAGATACGCGGCCTTCTAATTGACGTGCGATACTTTCTGCTACTAGTTTAGCATCTAAGTCAGCTCTTTTAATCTCAACGATGTTGATGTGTACACGCTTGCCAGTAAGTTCGTTCAAGTGTTTACGAAGTGCTTCGACTTCAGTACCACCTTTACCGATTACCATACCTGGTTTCGCAGTGTGAATTGTAATGTTAACACGTTTAGCAGCACGTTCGATTTCTACAGTAGAAACAGATGCATCGTTTAAACGAGTTTCAATGTGTTTACGAATTTTTAAATCTTCGTGAAGTAGAGTTGCATAGTCTTTACCAGCGTACCATTTTGACTCCCAGTCACGAATAATACCTACTCGTAATCCTATTGGATGTACTTTTTGACCCACGAATTATCCCTCCTTCTTCTCAGATACCACTACAGTAATGTGGCTAGTACGTTTGTTAATCGCACTTGCACGACCTTGTGCACGTGGACGGAAACGTTTTAGTGTTGGACCTTCGTCAACAAAAATTTCAGAAACAACTAGGTTGTTAATATCTAAATCATAATTGTGCTCAGCGTTCGCAACTGCAGATTTCAATACTTTCTCAACAACAGGTGATGCTGTTTTAGGAGTAAGTTGTAAAATTGCAACTGCTTCACCAACTTGCTTACCTCTGATTAAATCAACGACTAATCTTACTTTACGAGGAGCAATGCGCACCGTTTTAGCAATAGCTTTTGCTTGTGACATTTGAATGACCTCCTCTCAAATTAGCGTCTTGTTTTCTTATCATCTGCACCATGGCTTTTATAAGCGCGTGTTGGTGCAAACTCGCCTAGTTTATGACCTACCATATCTTCAGTCACGTATACAGGAACATGTTTACGTCCATCATATACTGCGATTGTTAATCCGATAAAAGTAGGGAAAATTGTCGAACGGCGAGACCAAGTCTTAATCACTTGTTTTTTCTCAGAATCCTTTTGTGCATCGACCTTTTTAAGTAAATGATCGTCTGCGAAAGGTCCTTTTTTCAAGCTACGACCCATGCTGAATCCTCCCTTTCGTGATTACACCACGGTCCGTTCTTTGAACCGTAGTAAACCACATTATTTTTTACGACGACGAATGATAAGCTTGTCGGATTTGTTTTTCTTGCTACGAGTTTTGTATCCAAGAGTTGGTTTACCCCATGGAGACATAGGTGACTTACGACCGATTGGTGTACGTCCTTCACCACCACCGTGTGGGTGATCGTTCGGGTTCATTACAGATCCACGTACAGTTGGGCGTTTACCTAACCAACGAGAACGACCTGCTTTACCAATGTTTACTAGTTCATGTTGTTCGTTTCCTACTTCACCGATAGTTGCACGGCAAACACCTAGGATTAAACGAACTTCACCAGATTGTAAACGTACGATTACGTATTTACCTTCTTTACCAAGTAATTGCGCAGATGTTCCAGCAGAACGTACTAGCTGACCACCTTTACCAGGTTTCATTTCAATATTATGGATTGTAGAACCCATTGGAATGTTTTCTAATGGAAGAGCGTTACCTACTTTAATATCGGCTTCTGGACCTGACACAACTGTCATTCCAACTTGTAAGCCTTTAGGAGCTAGGATATAACGTTTTTCTCCATCCACATAGTTAATCAATGCGATATTCGCAGTGCGGTTTGGATCATATTCAATAGTAGCTACACGACCTTCAATACCATCTTTGTTTCGTTTGAAATCGATGATACGGTATTGACGTTTGTGTCCACCACCATGATGACGAACAGTAATTTTACCTTGATTGTTACGGCCGCCCTTACGTGTCACAGGAGCAAGAAGTGATTTCTCAGGTTTGTCTGTTGTGATCTCAGCGTAATCTAACGATGTCATGTTACGACGTCCGTTTGTCGTTGGTTTATACTTTCTAATCGCCATTGTATTCCCTCCTTCTTGAGTATTGATTTGTTTTTATAAGATTTAGATCTCGAATAATTCGATATCTTTGCTATCTTGAGTTAATGTAATAATCGCTTTACGGCGTTTGTTAGTGTACCCACCAAATTTACCTACACGTTTGAATTTCCCTTTGTAGTTCATGATGTTTACTTTTTCAACATCTACTCCAAAGATTTCTTCAACTGCATATTTAACTTGAGTTTTGTTAGCGCGAGTGTCCACTTCAAAAGTGTACTTTTTATCTGCCATAATTTCAGAAGAACGCTCGGTAATGACCGGACGTTTAATAATATCACGTGCTTCCATTATCCAAGCACCTCCTCAACTTTTTCTACTGCAGATTTAGTTAACACTAATTTATCGTGTCCTACTAAATCTAATACGTTAATGCCTGTTGCAGACACAACTGTGATTCCAGGGATGTTACGTGCAGCTAATGCTACGTTTTCATCTAAATCAGCAGTTACGAATAACGCTTTTTTATCGATTGAAAGGTTAGATAACACTTTCACGAATTCTTTTGTTTTTGGTGCATCAAAAGCTAAACCTTCTAATACTACGATGCTTTCTTCACGCACTTTAGATGAAAGAGCTGAAAGAAGAGCTAAACGACGTACTTTTTTAGGTAATTTATAGCTATAGCTACGTGGAGTTGGACCGAATACAACACCACCGCCGCGCCATTGTGGAGAGCGAATCGACCCTTGACGAGCACGACCTGTTCCTTTTTGACGCCATGGTTTACGACCACCACCAGCTACTTCAGAACGGTTTTTCACTTTGTGATTACCTTGACGAAGTGATGCACGTTGAGCAATGATAGCTTCAAACAAAACTGCTTCGTTTGGTTCAATACCGAAAACTTTATCGTTTAACTCGATTTCACCAACAGAAGATCCTGCTTGATTCAATAAAGATACTTTTGCCATTCCTGTTTCCTCCTTTCTTTAAGAGATTATTTCGATTTAATAGCAGCTTTTACAACTACTAATGATTTACGAGAACCAGGAACATTACCTTTTACAAGTAGTAGGTTGCGTTCAGCATCCACTCTTACGATATGTAAGTTTTGGATTGTCACTACATGCCCACCCATTTGACCAGGTAATTTCTTTTGTTTAAATACACGGTTCGGAGCAACTGGCCCCATTGAACCTGGACGACGGTGGTAACGAGATCCGTGAGCCATTGGTCCACGTGATTGTCCGTGGCGTTTAATAACACCTTGGAAACCTTTACCTTTAGTAACACCTGTTACATCAATTACATCGCCTTCTGCAAAACTTTCTACGTTGACTTCTTGACCAACTTCGTAATTAGCTGTATCCAAGCCGCGGAATTCGCGGATGAAGCGCTTAGGAGCAGTGCTTGCTTTTGCTACGTGCCCTTTAGCAGGTTTGTTAGAAAGCTTTTCACGCTTATCTTCAAATCCTAACTGAATAGCTTCGTAACCGTCTGTTTCAACTGTTTTCTTTTGAAGTACTACGTTTGGAGTAGCTTCAATTACAGTTACAGGGATTAAGTCACCGTTCTCAGCAAATACTTGCGTCATACCGATTTTTCTACCTAAGATTCCTTTGGTCATCCGTCACACCTCCTATAATAATTTGTTGTTTTATTTTTTTACCATTAAAGTTTGATTTCAATATCAACGCCAGATGGTAAATCAAGCTTCATTAACGCATCAACAGTTTGTGGTGTTGGGTTAACGATATCGATCAGACGTTTATGCGTACGCATTTCGAATTGTTCACGAGAATCTTTGTACTTGTGAACAGCACGAAGAATTGTGTACGTCGACTTCTCAGTTGGAAGTGGAATCGGACCTGATACACTTGCACCTGAACGTTTAGCAGTTTCCACAATTTTCTCAGCAGATTGATCAAGGATTCTGTGATCATACGCTTTCAAACGGATACGAATTTTTTGTTTTGCCATTATTTTCCCTCCTTCTCGCCTATTTTCTAGACATTCTCCACGAAAATTTTCCAATCACTCGCCATGGCAAAGCGGCCGGGTGTGTCGGTAACCTCTCGCTTCATCGCAGTCAAAGACCAACTACAACATTATAAACAATAAAAAAAGATTTCGCAAGTGTTTTAGCGAAATTCTTTTAAATTGTTTTAAAAACATATTTTTCAGCTGTACTTGCTTTCTTAAGCCGGGTTTTAGTATATAAAATTCCGCAACAAAATTCAAGTGATATGGTGTTGTGAATTTGTGGAATTATTCATTGGGATAACATTATGGCTAGATGAGTGCATGTTACGGTTTAAGAAACTGCGCGCTAGTGAGTTGAATGAGCTGTCCACTAAGTTCTTCTCGACAGGACAGACGGTTTCCAGGGGATGAGCGATAATCCACGCAGACGCTTACACGTTCGCCTAAGATGTCTCATCTTCTCACAGAAGTACGAAGGTTAAGAATGCCACATCGTGTGGCAACATCTTGATGACCAACATCTAGGAGTCGCCATCCTTCCGCTACAATCTATTAATGATAGCACTAGTTAATTAGTGGCACTCCTTCAAGAGGTATATTCGCTAAAGTGAAATCACAGTAGTTGATGTAGCGTTATATAATTTGCTATGAACGTGGCAAAGACAAATTCAATCAAGCAGAAGCTCTTTTGCATAAGTATGAATGTTTTCGTGCCCTGTATTAGCTTTTTGTAAAGGACCCCAATGCTAAATCCCAGCGGTCACTTTCCTCAAAACCACTTAGTCGAAGTATCCCTATTTGATTTAATAGTTCAATTACATCCATCCAGTAAACAGGCACAAGCAAGCAATCAGCTATCAGAAGTAACTATACTAGCCGATAAGCAACTAATACTTACTTTTCTGAGATGCCCCAATAATTGACTTCCCCTATACAAGAAAAGGATGACCTCATTAAAGATCATCCTTTTCTTTCTATAGAAATTCGTTTATTACGAGAAAAACATAATTGCAATCCATCCGAAAACGATTAACGGAATGTTAAATATAAAAAACGTTGGTATACAAGTGTCACGTATATGGTTATGTTGACCATCTACGTTTAAACCTGCTGTTGGACCTAAAGTAGAATCGGAAGCAGGAGAACCAGCATCACCTAATGCACCCGCAGTTCCAATCAATGTAATAATTGCTGCTGGGCTTAAACCAAATTCTTGAGCAATCGGAACAAAGATAACCGCAATAATAGGAATCGTTGCAAACGAAGAACCAATACCCATATCAACGATCAAACCTATAAGTAACATGATCAGCACTGCAAGACCTTTGTTGTCACCCATTATAGATGTAGATGCCGTTACTAACTTCTCTACGTCACCTGAGTCCGTCACTACTGCAGCAAATCCGCTTGCAGCTATCATAACTAAACCTATGAATGCCATCATACGCATACCATCCGTTAGCAATTCATCTGCTTGTCTCCATTTAAGTGCTCCTGTTATATATAATATAATTACCCCAGCCAGTGCACCTAAAATCATGGACTCCGTCGGTATTTGCACGACAACAGCAGCTATGAGAGAAAAGATAGTAAAAATAACATTTTTCTTCTCAATTGTTACTTCTACCTCTTCTATCTCATTTGTTTCTAACTCTTTATAGTAGCGTGGTTTTCGGAATACTATAAACGCAATAACCAAACCTACTACCATTCCGATAGCCGGAATTAACATCGGTCCATATACATCTGACGTAGAGATTGCTTCTCCCGCAGCTGTTACTTGCTTAGCAACAATCTCTTGATATAATAACCCAAAGCCAAACGGCAAACTCATATACGGAGTTATTAATCCAAATGCCAAGATACAAGCGATTAATCGTCGATCCACATTCATTAAATTTAAAATCTTTAAAATAGGTGGGATTAATAATGGAATAAAAGCGATATGAATCGGTATAAGGTTTTGCGAGAATATAGCCATCAACAGTAGCACAAAGAAAACCAATGCTTTAGCCAAACCAGTTTTTTGTGTATCTCCATTACGTTTTACTAATTTCAAAATGGTCATAACTAGTAACTCAGGAATTCCTGTTTTAG
The DNA here is from genome assembly GCF_044754065.1 of Psychrobacillus sp. NPDC093180. NCBI lineage: Bacteria > Bacillati > Bacillota > Bacilli > Caryophanales > Bacillaceae > Psychrobacillus > Psychrobacillus sp. NPDC093180. Next base: position 63,381 of record NZ_JBIVOJ010000011.1, read on the forward strand.
AGATGGCGATCGCAAATCCACCTAACATCCCATAACTTAAAGCAATGGCTGCACCATCACCTAATCCCCCTGTAAATGAAGCCATCGTATCTGTGATGGATAAACCTGCTGTAAGACCGCCTACTATTGCCCCTATTGTTAAAGAAAACACGACATTTATACGAAGTAAACTTAAAACTAACATCACTATTACTGCAATTAAAACAGCATTCATAAAAACACTCACTTTCACGTACTAGATTACTAATAAGTGAAAGTTTAATTCTTCTTAGCCTGAATGTCAATGGAAAATGCCCCCTTGCTTTCAAAACAAAGGGGCATTTTCTTTAATTAATCATCATAGCGATTCATTTACTACTTTTCGGTAGTATCCAATAGAGAGAAATGCAAAGATCGAATATAAAACTACATAAACTCCCATTGTAATTAGTAAAGGTGCTACTAGTTCCGTGCCAAATAGCATCCAACCCGATTTAACCGCAAAGTAGCTATGCGCTAAACCAATAACTAGTGGAACACCGAAGTTAAACAATTGCTTTTTATAAATTCCTTTCATCAACTCATTCGTCGTGAAACCAATTTTTCTAAGTACCGTATAGGAAGCTTTCTCTTCTTCCGCTTCTGTCATTTGTTTAAAGTAAAGAATACTGCCCGTAGTCATTAAAAACGCTAAACCTAAGAATCCTGTTACAAAGATCACTAGTCCAAACATATCTAGCATCGACAATCTATATGCTTCTTGCGTATCCATGTTCACACTATCAATTACACCGTCATCTTTAGACACTTCAAAATGACCATTATTTGTTGTTTCTTCGTATATGGCTTGTACTTCTTTTAGTTGCGCACTATCCGCTAAATCAATACCAACTTGTTTTTGCCATATAGTTTGCTCGCTGATCATCACGTCTGCTTTCAATTTTTCAAATTGATCATCCGTAACGACTATCGACATGCCAGCACCTGTTACATAATATACGAGCAATGAATCGGATTTGATTTCTTTAATGGTAATAGGTTCTTCTCCATTCGATGTTGTTAGCTGTACTGGTTTATTTTCTTCCAGTTTCACTATTTCTGACATCATACTACTATATCCTGTAATATACCCTTCTCCTTCTTTTAAGGAAAGCTCTGGCATTTCTTTTTGCATATCACTTAGCTTTGTGATAACCATGGGACCTTTAGATACCATACTTAATCCCGCAGGCATGTCACTAGCATATATAGCCGACGTATCAACATCTACATTTAATAATTCGATATCTGTTTGTGTGTATTCTATTTTTTTCTCATTTAACTGCTCTATAAATGTCCCGCCTTGGTCATTCATAATAATATAATCAAATGGTATGTTTAGTTTTGCCGTGGAACCTGCTGAATAATAGGAGATATACGACAAACAAAGAATACCTAAAGCAGTTGCGGAGATAACCGTAATGGTTGTTAACGACATAGCATTCGATTTCATGCGATGCATAATTGGCGTTAAAGATAATACATCCTGTATAGACAAATGTCCTCTTTTCTGTTTTCGAATTAAATTCATTATAAATGCAACAGAAAAACGAAAAACAAAAAATGTTCCTCCAATTGTTGAAACTAAAATTGCGATCATTTTATAAAAAAGCATATTAGGATTTTCACTATCAAGTTCGAACAAAGTAGTAGACAAGTAATACCCATAACCAATTAATAAAAGACCAATGAAGCCGAGTAACATTTGAAATCCACTAAATCGTTTCACTTTTACATCCGCTGTCGCATTTGCCGTAAATAATGCAAGTAACGAGACCCGTCTGATACCGATTGCAGTCTGGATCAATACTACGATTAGTAACACTAAAAACACGAAAATCGTCATTTGCAATGCTTCCACCGAAAATATTAACTCAACTAATACATCTTTTTCTAAAATGCGCAGTAAAATCATTCCAAAAACTCTAGAAGTTAAAAAACCAAGTCCGACACCTATCGTCAGTGCACTAACCCATAATATTGTGTTCTCAAGCACTAATAACCTTGTCACAAGCCCTTTAGACATTCCTATTAGCTGATAAAGCCCAATTTCTTTACTTCTTCTTTTCATGAACAACAGATTGGCATATAGAACAAAAAACACTACTACAAATAACAATATATACGACGCGGCCTTTAAACCAGCAGCAACCTTTACCCCTTGCGATACATCTACTACACTAGGATTGTATTGCAATGTAACAAAAGAAAAGTAAAGCGTTACACTGAATATAAGGGCAAAGAAATATAAATAATAATGCTTAATATTTTTCTTCATGCTCCGAAGAACTAATTGACTAAGCGTCATAGCCATCACCACCAAGCACACTTTGCGTACTCATAATCTCTTGGTAAAAACGCATCCGATCTTTTTCACCTTTATACAGTTCCGTATATAATTGTCCATCCTTTAGAAATAACACGCGAGAACAAAAACTTGCGGCAACCGCATCATGCGTAACCATCATAATTGTCACTTTTTTATCTCTATTTATTTTCTCAAGATTACTGAGTAACGCAGTAGCTGCCTTAGAATCTAGAGCCCCTGTTGGTTCATCGGCAAACACTACAGTAGGATTACTGATCAAAGCTCGTGCAGCCGATGTTCTTTGTTTTTGTCCTCCAGATATTTCGTTTGGATATTTATTTGCGAGATCGTCAATTCCCAATGTTTTAGTAAGTTCTTTGAAACGGACCTCCGCTTCTTTTTTAGATATATTACTAATAGAAAGTGGTAACAGTATATTTTCCTTCACCGTTAATGTATCTAAAAGATTGTAGTCTTGGAATATGAAACCTAATTGTTCGCGACGGAAATTAGATAACTCTCGTTCTTTCATCGTTCGTAAATTGTGACCGCTGATCTCAATAACACCCTCAGTAGCTTTATCAATCGAAGCAAGAACATTTAATAACGTTGTCTTTCCGGAACCCGATGGTCCCATAATGCCAACAAATTCCCCTTCTTGTACTTCCATATCTATACCTTTCAACACTTCTTGCGCAGTTGATTTTTTTCCATAAACTTTTCTTATTTTACGTCCACTCAAAATAGTCATGTATTTACCTCCTACATAGTATTAACTCTAGTGTAAGACTTTTTATACGTTTAATCGTTCGATTTACATGACAAACAAACAAAGTAGATGACAATTTTGTCACCTACTCGTTATTTTGCTCATTTCATTTTTTAAAGGAAATTGTAATGAAAATGAAGAGCCTTCATCGATTTTAGAATCTACTATTATTCGTATCCCCAATTTATCAGCAGCTTTTTTCGTTAAATACAGTCCCATTCCAGTGGAAGCAGCGGTATTTCTCCCCGTTTTACCGGTAAATGACTTTTCAAATATACGTGGTAGATCTGCCTTGGTTATCCCACTTCCAAAGTCTTTTACAGTTAAAATAGTATGACCTGATTCGTCTTTTTTAGAAAAAACGTGAATTTCTTTATCTGAATCACTATACTTCACTGCATTTGTTAACAACTGACGAAGGATAAATGCTAACCATTTTTGATCGGTCAGCACATCTTTTTGTAGGAGTTCAATTTCAAAACCAATTCCCTTTTGCATGCACCATGCTTGCAGTTCAATGATTTCTTTATGTATTAATTTTTGAAGTGGAACAGATTCTACTAAATAGTCCTTTTCCAAAGAAGGAAGTCTTGTATGGTGAAGCTGCTGGTCTAATAATAAATGAACTCTTAACCATTCGACCTCGAGCTTCTCCTGCAAAGGTTGTTCTTGTACAGCATCGATTAGGAGCTTCATGCCAGTCAATGGTGTTTTAACTTCATGAATCCAAGATAAAATCCGATCATTCTCTTCTAAATGCTCCACCTTCAATTGATTCAATTCCTCGTTATTTACTAATATTAATTCTTCCATAATGCTTGTAATTTTCTTTTCAAAGCTAGACTCACCTTTTGGAAGAGAATCAAACGTTGCACTTTCTTCTAATTCTTTATAATAAGTTGTCTCTTTCCTATACCTCCACCATATAAAAAGGAGGAAAGTTATAATATACACTAGGTTGATATAAAGAATAGCAACGTCTTGGAAAGCGATATCTAAAGTTAATAGGATGTTCAACCAAATTTGCAAGCCAATAAAAAAGAGAATCCATGCTTTTCTTTCTTTCATGTACGTTAAGAACAAATAACTTTACCCCTCTTTCGTAATTGCCATGTAGCCTAATCCTTTTTTTGTTAGAATAACTTCTTTTAAATCAATTTCCTCTAGTTTTAACCGTAATCTATTCACATTAACAGATAACGTATTATCGTTTACGAATCGTTCATCATCCCAGAGCTGCCGCATTAACTCATCACGTGAAACGATTGTGTCCACAGATTTTAGTAGGATACGCAATATAAAAAGTTCATTTTTCGTAAGCTCGATAGATCTATCCTGCTTCTTCACTTCACTTTTTGCAAAGTCAATGATTGCACCATTCCAATTACTAACGTCTAGTTTTTCTTCCTGGTAATCATATGTTCTCCGTAGCAATGCTTGTACTTTCGCAAGCAGTACATCCATATTAAATGGCTTTTGTACAAAGTCATCTGCCCCCATTTGCATCGCCATAATCATATCCATCGGATGATCTCGGGAGGATAAAAAAATTATCGGAACTTTAGAGATATGACGAATTTCTCTACACCAATGAAAGCCATCATAGGACGGCAATTGTATATCAATAATAACTAATTGTGGCTTTTGATCAATAAAATCTGACATTACTTTTTGAAAGTCATCTGGACGAATTACATCAAATGACCACTGGATAAAGCGTTCTTTAATCATTTCATATATTAGTTGATCATCTTCAATCAATAAGATTTGTGCATTCATTAGACTCCACCTCTTACAATCAGTTTACACTATTTTTATGTATAAAAAAGTTTTGTTCATAATATGAGGATAATGTGTCTTAATAAGTATTGATAAAGTAAGCGCGGGGATATAGTACGTCGGTGATTCGCTTATCGCGGGCATTTCGCCTTACCGCACTAAATCGCATAAATTATGTAGTTTCAGAATAAATATCGCCAATAAATGGCTATGGGCAACCAAGTAACTAGGAAAAGCAACTAAGTTACCATTTAAGACAACTAGTTTACAAGCGAGAACAACTAATTCTTCAAATATATCTCCATATCACGTTCCATCATCCGTTTATATAACGTAAAAATTATCCACACAATGGAGAATTTAAAACTTCTAGAACAAAAAAAAATCCATCTCGTCGTCACGAGATGGATTTAAACAATTAAATTATCAATTACTTAGTGATAGAAGCAACTACACCAGCGCCTACAGTACGTCCACCCTCACGGATAGAGAATTTAGTACCTTCTTCTAGAGCGATAGGAGAGATTAGAGAAACAGTCATTTCGATGTTGTCTCCAGGCATAACCATTTCTACGCCTTCTGGTAAGTTACAAACGCCTGTTACGTCAGTTGTACGGAAGTAGAACTGTGGGCGGTAGTTTGAGAAGAATGGAGTATGACGTCCACCCTCTTCTTTTGAAAGAACATAAACTTCAGCTTTGAAGTCAGTGTGTGGAGTGATTGAGCCTGGTTTAGCTAATACTTGTCCACGTTGGATTTCTTCACGAGCAACCCCACGAAGAAGAGCACCGATGTTGTCACCAGCTTCTGCATAGTCAAGAAGTTTACGGAACATTTCAACACCTGTTACAGTAGTTGATTTAGCATCTTCAACGATACCGATAATGTCTACTACGTCACCAACTTTAACTTGACCACGTTCAACACGTCCAGTTGCAACTGTACCACGACCAGTGATAGAGAATACATCCTCGATTGGCATCATGAATGGTTTGTCAGTTTGACGTTCTGGAGTTGGGATATAGCTATCAACAGCGTCCATTAACTCAACGATTTTTTCTTCCCATTCTGCTTCGCCTTCAAGAGCTTTAAGAGCAGAACCTTTAATTACTGGAATATCATCACCTGGGAATTCGTATTCAGAAAGTAAGTCACGAATTTCCATTTCAACTAATTCTAATAATTCTTCATCGTCAACCATATCACATTTGTTCATGAATACAACTAGGTAAGGAACACCTACTTGACGTGAAAGAAGGATATGCTCACGAGTTTGTGGCATTGGGCCATCAGCAGCAGATACTACTAAGATACCGCCGTCCATTTGAGCTGCACCTGTGATCATGTTTTTAACATAGTCAGCATGTCCTGGGCAGTCTACGTGTGCATAGTGACGAGTTTCAGTTTCATACTCAACGTGTGAAGTATTGATTGTGATTCCACGCTCTTTTTCTTCTGGTGCGTTGTCGATGTCAGCGTATGATTTAGCTGTACCACCCATTTTTTTAGAAAGAACTGTTGCGATAGCAGCAGTTAAAGTCGTTTTACCATGGTCAACGTGTCCGATTGTACCAATATTAGCATGCGTTTTTGAACGGTCAAATTTTTCTTTAGCCATTAGAGAGATCCTCCTCAGTAATTGTATGATTTTTTATGATAAAAGGTAGAGGGCGTACGTCCCCCTAACTTTTATACTCTATAAACTAGTTATACTTTAATTTTGGTGAAATATCAATTATTCACCTTTATGTTTTTTAATAATTTCTTCAGAAATTGATTTTGGAACATCTTCATAGTGATCGAACACCATTGAGAATACTCCACGTCCTTGCGTGTTAGAACGTAAAGACGTTGCATATCCGAACATTTCAGCAAGTGGAACCATTGCACGTACTACTTGTGCGTTACCACGAGCATCCATACCTTCAACGCGACCACGACGAGACGTGATATCACCCATGATGTCTCCTAAATATTCTTCAGGAATAACAACTTCTACTTTCATGATTGGCTCAAGAAGTGCTGGGTTAACTTTAGATACAGCATTTTTCAATGCCATAGATGCAGCAATTTTAAATGCCATTTCATTCGAGTCAACATCATGGTAAGATCCGTCGAATAATCTAGCTTTAATATCGATTAGTGGGAAACCTGCAATTACCCCATTGTCAAGTGCGTCACGAAGACCCGCTTCAACAGCTGGAATATATTCACGTGGTACTACCCCACCTACGATTGCGTTTTCAAACTCAAAACCTTTTCCTTCTTCGTTTGGAGAGAATTCAATCCAAACGTGTCCGAATTGACCACGTCCACCAGATTGGCGTACGAATTTACCTTCAACTTCAGCTGAAGAGCGGAAAGTTTCACGATAAGATACTTGTGGAGCACCTACGTTAGCTTCTACTTTAAATTCACGACGCATACGGTCAACTAAGATATCAAGGTGAAGTTCACCCATACCAGCGATGATTACTTGGCCAGTTTCTTGGTCAGTATGCACGCGGAATGTTGGATCTTCTTCAGAAAGTTTTTGTAAAGCTTGACCCATTTTATCTTGGTCTGCTTTTGTTTTTGGTTCAACTGATAGTGAGATAACTGGCTCTGGGAATTCCATAGATTCTAGAATTACTAAAGCTTTTTCATCACATAGTGTATCACCAGTAGTTGTATCTTTTAACCCTACAGCCGCTGCGATATCTCCAGAGTGCACTTCTGAGATCTCTTCACGAGAGTTAGCATGCATTTGTAGGATACGTCCTACACGCTCACGCTTACCTTTTGTAGAGTTTTGTACATACGAACCTGATTGTAATGTACCAGAATATACGCGGAAGAATGTTAACTTACCAACATAAGGGTCTGTCATTACTTTGAACGCTAATGCAGAGAATGGTTCTGAATCGTCTGAGTGACGTTCTACTTCTTCATCTGTATCAGGATCAATTCCTTTCATAGCAGGAATATCTAGTGGTGATGGAAGGTATGCTACAACTGCGTCAAGAACTTTTTGAACACCTTTGTTTTTAAATGCAGTACCACATACTACTGGATAGAATTCTACGTTTAAAGTACCTTTACGGATACCAGCAACTAGTTCTTCGTTCGTAATTTCTTCTCCACCAAGATATTTTTCCATTAAATCTTCGTCAAGTTCAGCTACCGCTTCAACTAGTTTTTCACGGTATTCTTCAGCTTGCGCTTTATATTCTTCTGGAATTTCTACTTCTTGAATATCTGTTCCTAAGTCGTTACCGTACATAGTAGCTTTCATCGTTACTAGGTCGATAATTCCAGAGAACTGATCTTCAGAACCGATTGGTAACTGAATTGGATGAGCGTTAGCTTGTAAACGGTCATGAAGTGTTCCTACAGAATATAGGAAATCCGCGCCCGTTTTATCCATTTTGTTAACGAAAACAATACGTGGTACACCGTAAGTTGTAGCTTGGCGCCATACTGTTTCAGTTTGTGGTTCAACACCAGATTGAGCATCTAGTACTGTAACCGCACCATCAAGTACACGAAGTGAACGTTCAACTTCAACAGTGAAGTCTACGTGTCCAGGTGTATCGATGATATTTACACGGTGGTTATCCCAAGAAGCTGTTGTAGCAGCAGAAGTGATAGTAATACCACGTTCTTGCTCTTGTTCCATCCAGTCCATTTGAGAGGCACCTTCATGAGTTTCCCCAATCTTGTGGATTTTACCAGTGTAATAAAGAATACGCTCCGTAGTAGTCGTTTTACCAGCATCAATGTGAGCCATGATCCCGATATTACGTGTTTTTTCTAAGGAGAACTCTCTAGCCATATTGTATTTCTCCTTCCAATTTCAGATTAGGTATCATTTTAAAGTAAATCTTACCAACGATAGTGTGCGAATGCTTTGTTAGCTTCCGCCATTTTGTGCATATCTTCACGTTTTTTAACTGAAGCACCAGTGTTGTTAGATGCATCAAGAATTTCGTTAGCTAAACGTTCTTCCATTGTTTTTTCTCCACGAAGACGTGAATAGTTTACTAAATAGCGAAGACCTAAAGTTGAACGGCGATCAGGACGTACTTCAACCGGTACTTGGTAGTTTGCACCACCAACACGACGAGCACGAACTTCTAAAACTGGCATTACATTGTTTAATGCAGCTTCAAATACTTCTAATGCATCTTTACCAGAACGTTCTTTTACAAGATCAAACGCTCCGTATAGGATTTTTTGAGAAGTACCTCTTTTACCATCAACCATCATTTTATTGATTAAACGAGTTACTAGTTTCGAATTATAAATTGGATCTGGTAACACGTCACGTTTGGAAACAGGACCTTTACGAGGCATGTGTTTTCCTCCTTTCGACGAATGTCTAATTATAGATTAAATTATTTCTTTTCTTTCGGGCGTTTTGCACCGTAAAGTGAACGGCTTTGCATACGACCATTAACTGCTGCTGTGTCAAGAGCACCACGTACGATATGATAACGTACCCCTGGTAAATCTTTTACACGTCCTCCGCGAAGAAGAACAACACTGTGTTCTTGAAGGTTGTGACCTTCACCCGGGATATACGCGTTTACCTCTAACGTATTTGTTAAACGTACACGTGCATATTTACGAAGTGCAGAGTTTGGTTTTTTCGGCGTCATAGTACCAACACGAGTACAAACTCCACGCTTTTGAGGTGAGTTCAGATTCGTAGCTGATTTTTTAAAGCTGTTATAGCCTTTTCCTAACGCTGGTGATTTTGATTTCGTGCTTTTGGATTGACGAGGCTTACGGACCAATTGGTTAACTGTAGGCATCGATTATTCCTCCCTTCATTTCATCTTGTTAATACCACACATCCAGGTGGTTCATTTTTTGGGTAAAAACAAAGCTTTTGTGATTTTCACAAAAACTGTTACACAGTAATAGCTACTACCGACGCGCTAACGCGCAGTCCACAAGCTTTACCAAGATCTACTTTAGACTCAACATAGTGAATTAGTACATTGTTTTCTTGTGCTGTTAACCGTACAAGTTCAATGATTTTTTCGTCTACATCAAGCGCAATATAAACTTCTTTGACAAGCCTTTTTTTCATTGCTTTTACTGCTTGCTTTGTACCAATGATTGTTTTTTTCGCTTGCTTGACTTTTTCATAAGACATTTTCATATCCTCCAAAGCTACAAGTCCGATAACTATCAACCTTAAGTATATTATCATTCCTTGAAAAAAGTGTCAACACTTATCATTAAAATTATTAGGGAGAATTAGTTCTCCCTAATAATAATTTCCTTACTCAGCCTTTACTGCTTCTTTTTCCGCATCTGCCTCATTAGGAGAGATTTCAATTTGACGGTAACGTTGCATTCCCGTACCAGCTGGAACTAATTTACCGATAATAACATTCTCTTTCAATCCTAACAATTCATCACGTTTTCCTTTGATCGCCGCATCTGTTAGGACACGAGTCGTTTCTTGGAAGGATGCAGCAGATAAGAACGATTCAGTTTCAAGAGAAGCTTTTGTAATACCAAGGATAACCGGGCGACAAGTTGCTGGTATTTTGCCTTGTAGAACAGCATCTTTGTTTGCTTCAGCAAATTGATGGATATCAAGCAGTGAACCAGGAAGTAGGTCTGTTTCACCTGCTTCAATAATCCTTACTTTACGAAGCATTTGGCGTACCATTACTTCGATATGCTTATCCCCAATTTCTACCCCTTGCATACGATAAACTTTTTGTACTTCTTTTAGTAAGTACTCTTGAACTGTTGAAACGTCTTTTACTTTTAGCAATTCTTTAGGATCTACAGAACCCTCTGTTAATACTTGCCCACGGTTAACAACATCGTTTAATTGAACTTTTAAACGCGCATTATATGGTGCTAAGTATTTACGTGTTTCTACAGTACCTTGAATAGTAATTTCTTTTTGGCCTTCTCTTATTTCATCAATTTCCGTAACAATACCCGTAATTTCTGTAATAACAGCTTGCCCTTTTGGATTTCTCGCTTCGAAAATCTCTTGGATACGTGGAAGACCTTGTGTAATATCGTCTCCCGCAACTCCACCTGTATGGAATGTACGCATCGTTAACTGAGTACCTGGTTCACCGATTGATTGAGCGGCAATAATACCTACTGCTTCCCCAACTTCTACCGTATCACCAGTTGCTAAGTTTAGACCGTAACATTTTTTACATACACCGTGTTTTGTATTACAAGTGAATGCAGAACGAATTGTCAATTCTTCAATTCCTGCTTCTTCGATCACGCGAGCGACGTCTTGTGTAATAAGTCCGTCTCTTTCTAAGATGACTTCATTTGTAGTTGGATGGAAAATTGTTTTCTTCGTATGGCGACCAACAATACGTTCACCAAACTCTTCAATAACTTCCGTTCCTTCCATAAGCGAGCCAATCAGTAAACCGCGGTCTGTTCCACAATCGTCTTCACGAACGATTACGTCTTGCGCAACATCTACTAGACGACGAGTTAAGTAACCTGAATCGGCTGTTTTCAGCGCTGTATCGGCAAGACCTTTACGAGCACCATGTGTAGAAATGAAGTACTCGAGTACCGTTAACCCTTCACGGAACGATGATTTGATCGGAAGTTCGATAATACGTCCTGCCGGGTTGGCCATCAGTCCACGCATACCTGCAAGTTGAGTAAAGTTAGATGCGTTACCACGGGCACCTGAGTCACTCATCATGAAGATTGGGTTCATGTTATCAAGAGTTTTCATCAGCTTATCTTGAATTACTTCTTTCGCTTTACTCCAATGTCCGATTACGCTCGCATAACGCTCGTCTTCCGTGATTAATCCACGGCGGAATTGTTTCATAACTTTATCTACTTTACTTTGTGCCTCTTCTAGAATTTCACCTTTATCAGGAAGTACAACGATATCGGAAATACCAATTGTAATACCTGCTTTAGTAGAATATTTAAATCCAAGTGCTTTCATGCGGTCAAGCATTTTTGAGGTTTCCGTGATATGGAAGTTCTTAAATACTTCTGCAATGATATTACCAAGGATTTTTTTCTTAAATGGCTGTACAAGATCTGTAGATTCAATATGTTTCTTCACATCAGTAGTTGTAGAAACAAAGTATTTTTCTGGAGTTTCAATTTGTAAGTTGAAATCCGTTGGTTCATTAATATACGGGAACGTTTCTGGTAGTATTTCATTGAAAATTACTTTACCAACAGTTGTTAGTAACAACATCTTGTTTTGTTCTTCCGTAAATGTTTGGTTTTTTAAGGACGATGCTGCAATAGCGATACGAGTATGCAAATGTACATGCCCTGTATTATAAGCAATTAGAACTTCTTCTGGACCGAAGAATGTAGAACCTTCTCCTGTTGCCCCTTTACGCTCAAGCGTTAAGTAATAGTTTCCTAAAACCATATCTTGAGAAGGTGTAACAACTGGTTTTCCATCTTTCGGGTTTAGAATGTTTTGTGCTGCAAGCATTAATAGACGTGCCTCTGCTTGTGCCTCTGCTGATAGAGGAACGTGAACGGCCATTTGGTCACCATCGAAGTCAGCGTTATAAGCTGTACATACTAATGGATGAAGACGAATTGCACGACCTTCTACTAATGTTGGTTCGAAAGCTTGAATACCTAAGCGGTGAAGAGTAGGTGCGCGGTTTAGTAAAACCGGATGCTCCTTAATAACATCTTCTAATACATCCCAAACCTCTGCATGCATACGTTCAATTTTACGTTTTGCACTCTTAATGTTATGAGCTAACCCACGTTCAACTAGTTCTTTCATAACAAATGGTTTGAATAACTCAATAGCCATTTCTTTTGGAAGACCACATTGATACATTTTCAAGTTTGGTCCTACTACGATAACCGAACGACCAGAGTAGTCTACACGTTTACCAAGTAAGTTTTGACGGAAACGACCTTGTTTCCCTTTCAGCATATGTGAAAGTGATTTTAATGGACGGTTACCTGGACCAGTAACAGGACGACCACGACGACCATTATCTATTAAAGCATCTACAGCTTCTTGTAACATACGTTTTTCATTTTGAACAATGATGCTTGGAGCACCAAGGTCTAATAAACGTTTTAAACGATTGTTACGGTTAATAACACGACGATACAAATCGTTTAAATCGGATGTAGCAAAACGTCCACCATCTAATTGAACCATTGGACGTAATTCTGGTGGAATTACCGGAAGTACATCTAAGATCATCCAATCTGGTTTGTTTCCTGAATTACGGAATGATTCTACTACTTCTAAACGTTTAATCGCACGTGTGCGGCGTTGGCCTTGTGCTGTTTTTAACTCTTCTTTTAAGCTTTCTGTTTCACTTTCTAAATCAATCTCTTGAAGTAGACGTTTAATAGCCTCTGCACCCATAGCAGCTTGGAATTTAGTTCCAAACTTATCACGGTATGCACGGTATTCTTTTTCAGAAAGTAATTGTTTCTTTTCAAGTGGTGTATCTGCCGGCTCGATTACTACATAAGAAGCAAAATAAATTACTTCTTCTAGTGATCTTGGAGACATATCTAAAAGTAAACCCATACGGCTTGGAATACCTTTGAAATACCAGATATGTGATACCGGTGCAGCTAATTCGATGTGGCCCATACGTTCTCGACGAACTTTCGCACGTGTAACTTCTACTCCACAACGATCACATACAACACCTTTATAACGAACTCGCTTGTATTTACCACAGTGACATTCCCAGTCTTTTGTCGGACCGAAAATACGCTCACAGAATAAACCATCTTTTTCAGGTTTTAAAGTACGATAGTTAATCGTTTCAGGTTTTTTTACTTCTCCATAAGACCATGAACGGATTTTATCAGGTGAAGCTAAACCAATTTTCATATACTCAAAATTATTAACGTCTATCAAGGAGCCTACCTCCCTTTAGTCTTGTGTCTTTTAAAAAGACTTTCCAAGTAGCTCTGCATTATGCAATTTTATACGGAAATACGGACAGGTATCACCTGTCCGATTTTTATTTTTATTCCCCGATTTCAACTGGTTCCTCTTCGCTTGCTTGTGGCAAAATTCCAAGTGCATCAGCTGCTGGGATATCATCATCTTCATCTAAATCACGAAGTTCAATTTCTTCTTCGTCAATCGTTAACATTTTAACGTCCATACCTAAACTTTGTAATTCTTTAATCAATACTTTGAATGATTCTGGAACGCCAGGTTCTGGTACGCTTTCTCCTTTAACAATTGCTTCGTACGTTTTAACACGTCCTACAACGTCATCGGATTTCACAGTTAAAATTTCTTGCAATGTATAAGCTGCACCATATGCTTCTAGTGCCCATACTTCCATCTCACCGAAACGTTGTCCACCAAATTGCGCTTTCCCTCCAAGAGGTTGTTGCGTAACAAGTGAATATGGTCCAGTAGAACGAGCATGTAACTTATCATCTACCATGTGGGCAAGTTTAATCATATACATAATTCCGACAGAAACGCGATTATCAAATGGTTCGCCTGAACGTCCGTCGTATAATGTTGTTTTACCATCTCGGTTTAGACCTGCTTCTTCCATTGTCGTCCACACGTCTTCCTCGTTGGCACCATCAAATACTGGTGAAGCCATATGAACTCCAAGTAGTCTAGAAGCCATACCTAAGTGTAGCTCTAATACTTGCCCAATGTTCATACGAGAAGGTACACCAAGTGGGTTTAACATGATGTCAACTGGTGTTCCATCTGGAAGGAACGGCATATCTTCTTCCGGAAGGATACGCGAGATAACCCCTTTGTTACCATGACGTCCGGCCATTTTATCCCCAACGGAGATTTTACGTTTCTGAACGATATAAGCACGAACTAATTGGTTAACACCTGGAGACAACTCATCGCCATCTTCACGATTGAAGACTTTTACATCTAATACAATCCCACCAGCACCATGAGGTACACGTAGAGATGTATCACGAACTTCACGTGCTTTTTCACCAAAAATAGCATGTAGTAGACGTTCTTCGGCAGTCAGTTCTGTAACTCCCTTAGGTGTTACTTTACCAACTAAAATATCCCCATCACGTACTTCTGCACCGACACGGATAATTCCACGGTCATCTAAGTTGCGAAGTGCATCTTCTCCGACGTTTGGAATATCTCTTGTGATTTCTTCTGGCCCAAGCTTAGTGTCTCGTGATTCTGATTCATATTCTTCAATATGCACAGAAGTATATACATCATCTTTCACAAGGCGTTCGCTCATAATAACAGCATCCTCGTAGTTGTATCCATCCCATGTCATGAAGGCTACTAGCACGTTACGTCCTAGAGCAAGCTCTCCTTGTTCCATAGAAGGACCGTCTGCAAGAATATCAAGTGGTTTTACTCGATCTCCCACTTTAACAATTGGACGTTGGTTGATAGATGTCCCGTGGTTAGATCGTTCAAATTTATGGACTTTATACGAAGTTAAATCACCTTTAACTTCTTTTCCATCTACTTCTTCTATGCGACGAACACGAATTTCTTTCGCTTCAACATGCTCTACGATTCCGTGATACTTCGCAATTACAGCAGCTCCAGAATCACGTGCATTCACATGTTCCATACCAGTTCCAACAAAAGGAGCTTCTGGATTTAACAATGGAACAGCTTGACGTTGCATGTTCGCTCCCATTAGTGCACGGTTCGAGTCATCGTTTTCTAAGAATGGGATACATGCTGTCGCTGCAGAAACAACTTGTTTTGGAGAAACGTCCATGTAATCCACTTGTTCTCTTCTGAATACCGTGTTATCCCCTCGGAAACGCCCAACTACTTCTTCGTTTAAGAACGCGCCTTCATCTGATAATAAAGAGTTTGCTTGTGCTACTACGTAGTTATCCTCTTCATCAGCAGTTAAGTAATCAATGCGCATCGTTACTAAGCCAGTCTCTGGGTCAACTCGGCGATATGGTGTTTCGATAAAACCAAATTTATTCACTTTTGCAAAGCTTGAAAGTGAGTTAATAAGCCCGATGTTCGGACCCTCTGGTGTTTCGATCGGACACATACGACCATAGTGAGAATAGTGAACGTCACGTACTTCGAAACCAGCACGCTCACGCGTTAAACCACCTGGTCCAAGCGCTGACAGACGACGTTTGTGCGTAAGTTCAGCAAGTGGGTTTGTTTGGTCCATGAATTGAGATAATTGCGAGCTACCAAAGAATTCTTTAATAGATGCAATAACTGGTCGAATATTAATAAGTTGTTGAGGCACAATGGACTGTGTGTCGTTAATAGACATACGTTCACGTACCACACGTTCCATACGAGAAAGACCAATACGGAATTGGTTTTGTAATAATTCTCCTACTGAACGTAAACGACGGTTACCAAGATGATCAATATCATCTGTGTTTCCAACATTGAATAATAGATTAAAGAAATAACCAATAGAAGAAACGATATCAGCTGGCGTAATATTTTTTACTTCATTTTCTACATACGCATTACTAATAACATTAATTTCTTTTTGTTCTTCATCGTTTGGAGCAAATATTTTAATCGATTGGATTGTAATGTCGTCTTCTAAAACACCACCAACTTGCGATAACGTTTTGAAGCCAATTCCATTTTCTAAATGAGGAATTAGTTTGTCTAGCACACGACGATCAATAAGTGTACCAGCTTCTACTAATATCTCACCCGTTTCCGGATCCACTAAAGTTTCTGCTACCGTTTGATTGAACAAACGATTTTTTATATGCAGTTTTTTATTCATTTTGTAACGACCAACATTTGCAAGATCATAGCGTTTTGGGTCAAAGAAGCGAGAATATAACAAGCTCTTTGCACTTTCCACTGTTGGTGGTTCACCAGGACGTAAACGCTCATAAATTTCAAGCAACGCTTTTTCAGACGTTTCTGTGTTATCTTTTTCAAGCGTATTACGTAGATATTCATTGTCACCGATTAAATCGATGATTTCTTGATCGGATCCAAAGCCTAAAGCGCGAAGTAAAACAGTCACTGGTAATTTACGAGTGCGATCGATACGAACGTACACTACGTCTTTTGCATCAATTTCATATTCTAGCCATGCACCGCGGTTCGGGATTACTGTTGCCCCAAAGCCTTTTTTACCGTTTTTGTCTGTTTTATCATGGAAGTAAACACTTGGTGAACGGACTAACTGAGATACGATAACGCGCTCAGCACCATTAATTACGAAAGTACCTGTTTCTGTCATAAGCGGGAAATCACCCATGAAGACATCTTGTTCTTTCACTTCGTCCGTTTCTTTGTTGTGGAGACGCACTTTTACGCGCAGTGGTGCCGCATATGTTGCGTCACGTTCTTTCGATTCGTCGACGGAATATTTCGGTTCATTTAAACTATAGTCGACAAATTCAAGTGATAGATTGCCTGTAAAATCCTCGATTGGTGAAATATCTTTAAACATTTCACGCAAACCTTCTTCAAGGAACCATTCGTAAGATGCTGTTTGAATTTCGATTAGATTCGGAAGTTCAAGCACCTCACTAATACGCGCAAAGCTTCTGCGTTGGCGGTGTTGTCCGTACTGAACTAGTTGACCTGTCAACTCATTCACCCCTCAATAAAGCGATAATAGGTCTTTTCGTTATACACATTTTGGTGTATGATAACGAAAGACAAAAAGAAAACGAGTTCTTAATAAGAGCTCATTTTTCGATTAACCAAACTTTTTCTCGGCCAGTATACCCAATTTTATAAGTTTTATTCAAAAGGGCACACGTCCTCAAAATAATATTTTTGCATTTTATTATAATATCATAGCGATTTTGTCAAGTCAATCTTTTGTAGCTTTTATAATCCAATAGCCTTTTGCTTTCTCTACAACTTCTACTTGACCAAAAATCTCTTCTAAATAACTAAAAGTAGATGGTGCCCCTTGTTTCTTTTGAATCACAACCCACAATTCTCCCTTTGAAACCAACTTCTCATAGGACTCTTTGTAAAAACGAAAAATAGTTTCTTTTCCAGCGCGAATCGGTGGATTAGTTATAATAGCCGCAAAGTTTGCAGTAGTAACTGCTGACAACCCATCACTTTCATAGATTCGTACATTTTGTACCCCGTTAGCAGCAGCATTTTTTTCTGCAAGTTGGATTGCACGTGTGTTTACATCTACTAAATGAACTGTTCTCTCTTCATTTGCTTTTGCAATAGAAAGACCTATAGGTCCGTACCCACACCCTACATCTAAAAAGTCACCTTCTTGATCAGGCACTTCAAAAGCATCGATTAATACACGGGAGCCAAAATCTACTTCGCTCTTACTAAATACACCAGTATCTGTTTCAAATCGAAAATTGTGACCGAGCAATGTAAAATTCCAATGACGTGGTTTACTTTCCGTTTGAGGTTTTCTAGAATAATAATGATCAGACACCGAATAACCCTCCACAATACATACGAAGAAAAGCCCGTCGTTTACTGACGAGCTTTTTTCTTCGGAGTGTACAAAAATTACTTAACTTCTACGCCTGCGCCAACTTCTTCAAGTTGAGCTTTGAAAGCTTCTGCTTCATCTTTAGAAACGCCTTCTTTAAGTGGTTTTGGAGCGTTGTCAACTAATTCTTTAGCTTCTTTTAATCCAAGACCAGTGATTTCACGAACCACTTTGATTACTTTGATTTTTTGAGCTCCAGCAGATGCAAGGATTACGTCAAAATCAGTTTTTTCTTCTTCAGCAGCAGCTCCGCCACCTGCAGCAACTGCTACTGGTGCAGCAGCTGTTACACCGAATTCTTCTTCAATTGCTTTTACTAAGTCGTTTAACTCAAGAACTGTCATTGTTTTGATAGCTTCTAAGATTTGCTCGTTGTTCATTATAATTTCCTCCTGTAATTGGATATTTTTTAGGCTGTTAGCCGTTTTTTTCTTATCAAGCCGCGTAATAAATTATGCGCCTTGCTCTTCTTTTTGTTCTGCAACAGCTTTTGTTGCAAGTGCGAAGTTGCGCACTGGAGCTTGAAGTACTGAAAGAAGCATAGAAAGAAGTCCTTCGCGTGATGGAAGTTCTGCTAATGCTTTCACATCTTCAGCAGATGCTACAGTTCCTTCGATGATACCAGCTTTGATCTCAAGCTGATCGTTCTTTTTAGCAAAATCATTAATGATTTTTGCAGGTGCGATTACATCTTCGTTAGAAAATGCAACTGCGTTTGGACCAACAAGATGTTCATTAATCCCGTCAACTCCAACTACTTCAGTAGCACGGCGTGTAAGTGAGTTTTTGTAAACTTTGAATTCCACACCAGCTTCACGAAGTTGTTTACGTAATTCTGTTACTTGCGCAACGTTTAAACCACGGTAATCAACTACTACTACAGAAGCGGCAGCTTTAAACTTTTCTGCAATGTCTTGAACTTGCACTTTTTTTGTTTCAATTGCTTTGCTCATCTTGGCACCTCCTATAAGAATTGGCCATTTATACCGAAAAAAGAAAAGCCTCTGATCTACGGATAGACACAGAGGCAGAAAGTCATCATCTAATAAGAATCTGAATTTGCTTGTCCTCGGTAGGATATTAAGTGACGAGTCACTCCTACTGTCTTCGGTACAAATGTATATTTCACAACAAAAGTCATCTTACCAGATAACTTCTACGTTGTCAATTATTATTTAATCGATTGAGCATCAACTTTTACAGCTGGCCCCATAGTAGTTGTAACATTTACTGACTTCATGTAAACACCTTTTGATGCAGCTGGTTTAGCTTTTTGAATTACTTCAAATACTGCCATGAAGTTTTCTACTAATTTATCGTCTTCGAAAGAAACTTTACCGATTGGAGCGTGGATAATTCCAGCTTTGTCAGCGCGGTATTCAACTTTACCTGCTTTAATTTCTTCGATTGCTTTTGTAACGTCAAATGTAACAGTACCTGTTTTCGGGTTTGGCATTAAACCTTTTGGTCCAAGAACACGACCGATTTTACCAACTTCACCCATCATATCAGGAGTTGCTACGATCACGTCGAAGTCAAACCATCCTTGTTGGATTTTGTTGATGTATTCTGCATCGCCTACGTAGTCTGCACCAGCAGCTTCAGCTTCTTTAAGCTTTTCACCTTTAGCGAATACTAATACGCGTTGTGTTTTACCAGTACCGTTTGGAAGTACAACTGCCCCACGGATTTGTTGATCATTTTTACGAGTGTCAATTCCTAAACGGAATGCAACTTCTACTGTTGCATCGAAATTAACTGTGCTTGTTTTTTTCGCAAGCTCGATCGCTTCTTTAGCTGAGTATAATGTGCTGTTATCAACTAATTTAGCTGCTTCTTGTAACTTTTTACCTTTGTTAGCCATTTAAAATGTCCTCCTTGATAGTGGTTTTAGCGGAATTAAACCTCCCACGTGTAAAGGTTGCAGTTATCCAAATGAACAACTACAACCTTTCAAAAAACAAATGCGTCATATCAAAAATGCACTTTAAGTATTAGTCTTCGATCGTAATACCCATGCTGCGTGCAGTACCTTCTACCATCAACATAGCTGCTTCAACAGATGCTGCATTTAAATCTGGCATTTTTTGTTCAGCGATTTCGCGAACTTTTTCACGTTTCACTTTCGCCACTTTTACGCGGTTCGGTTCACCTGATCCAGATTGAATACCTGCTGCTACTTTAAGTAACACTGCTGCCGGCGGAGTTTTTGTAATGAAAGTAAATGAACGGTCTTCAAATACAGAAATTTCAACCGGAATGATTAGACCTGCTTGATCTGCAGTACGTGCGTTGAACTCCTTACAGAATCCCATGATGTTAACACCTGCTTGTCCTAATGCAGGACCAACTGGCGGTGCTGGGTTTGCTTTTCCAGCAGGAATTTGTAATTTAACAACTTTAATCACTTTTTTAGCCACGAGACACACCTCCTTAAGTCCGTGATGTGGTAATTGGGTTGCCCCTCCCACTCAAATATCTGTCTCTCAGCTCTGCGCTGATAACATTAGAAAATTAATGCAGACGTATTTTCAGTCTGACCTTTGAAATGATACCATTTTTTTGTTACTTCTGCAAGTATCTATACATAATTATATTTTAATCACCTGATCAAAATCTAATTCCATGTTTGTTTCTCGTCCGAACATATCTACGGAAACCGTTACTTTAGCTTTTTCTAAATCGATTGTTTCCACTTTACCTTGGAAGTGAGCAAACGGTCCTTCTAAAACCTCTACCAATTCTCCTATTGTGAAATCAACTTCTACCTTGCGATCATCTGTACCCATTTGTTTCAGCATAGATTGCACTTCTTCCGGCGCTAATGGAGTTGGTTTTGTACCTCCACCTGAAGAACCAAGAAACCCTGTTACCCCTGGCGTATTTCGAACTACATACCAAGCATCATCGGTCATAATTAGTTCCACAAAGACATAACCCGGGAAAGTTTTTCTTAAAACGGCGCGTTTTTTGCCATCTTTAAAATCGATTTCTTCTTGCTCAGGGATATACACGCGAAAAATTTTATCTGACATCCCCATCGTTTCTACACGTTTTTCTAAATTTGCTTTTACTTTATTTTCATACCCAGAATAAGTATGAACTACATACCAATTTTTCTCCATACATGACAGGACCTAACGTCCTTTCCCTCCTTTTCTTTAGACAAATGAAAAAACCCGTTCGTTTTCTAAGACGGGCTATTTCAAAAAATATTTACATGCTACTTGTTATCATCCTAAATACCAGCGGAATAATTCTGAGATCCCTAAGTCTACTATAGCAAAAAACACAGTCATTAATACAACCGTAGCAAGAACAATTATTGTATAGCGAGTTAGTTCTTTGCGTTTTGGCCAACTTACTTTTCTCATTTCAGACATTACATTTTTAAAAAATCCACCTACATTAGCCATTCTAGCTAAACCTCCACATGGAAAATCTATCTTACTTTCAAACTTACAGCGTTTGTTTATGAAGTGTATGTGCGTTACAATGCGCACAGTGTTTTTTTCTTTCTGTACGTATAGATGCACTCTCTTTCGACGCCGGAACTGTATAATTCCGATGTCCACATTGCACACAACTTAAGACAATTTTCTTTGTCAATTTATCACCTTTTTACGCGTATAATTCTTTTTCAAGATTATCATTTTACAGAAACAGTGTCAACCAAACATTAGCATTTATACATAATTACTGTCAATCTCCATATAGCGTTCTAGTTTTCTTTTAACACGCTGTAATGCATTGTCAATTGACTTCACATGACGATTTAGCTCTTCCGAAATTTCCTGATAAGATTGTCCATCCAAATATAACGCGAGTACTTGTTGCTCTAACTCACTTAAGATTTCAGCCATCTTTCCTTCCATGTAATCATAATCTTCTCGATTAATAATTAACTCTTCTGGATCATCTACGACAGAGCCAGCAATCATATCCATTAGCGTACGATCTGATTCTTCATCGTAAATAGGCTTGTCCAAAGAGACATAAGAATTTAGCGGGATATGCTTTTGACGGGTAGCTGTTTTAATCGCAGTTATAATTTGTCTCGTAATACATAACTCTGCAAACGCACGAAAAGAAGCAAGTTTCTCTTCCTTGAAATCTCGTATTGCTTTATATAATCCAATCATTCCTTCTTGGAGAATATCCTCTTTATCGGCACCTATTAAAAAATAGGATCTTCCTTTCATTCGAACAAACGAACGATACTTCGTTATTAAGAAATCTAGCGCTTCAGTGTTTCCTTGATGAACCAGCTCTACAAGTTCCTCATCTAGTAAACTATCCAATTGCTGTAGATTCTGTTCTGTCTTTTCCAATGAAGTCACCTCAGCTAAATTACTAATAGTTACCACAAGTATACAGGATGAAATTTTATAGCGTCAATGAATCATTTCATTCCTCTTCGCCATTTTTCAAAAATTTCTGCAACTTCCTCTGTTAAGGGTATAGTAGAAGTGGGCTTATTTTCTTGTATATGCTTCATTTTTTTCGTAATTTTCGAAGAAATAGCCAGCATTTCAATTTCAAATTCTCTTGCTGATTTTCTTAGCGCTCCTTGTCCAAATATTACCCTTTGTTCTGTCATATCAGAAGTTGCTACATAAATTTGTACCCTTCTGCTGCTTAGTTCTAAAGTAAGTTTTTCGATTCGCTCATCTGCTGTTTCGTTTTTACGCGTATAGATGATTTCCACATCGTATTCTTTCTTTTTGTGTTCAATACCTGGCACTAGATGCGCATCAAAAACAACAATCACTCGAATACCTGTAAATGCCTTATATTCTGCCATTAGCTCGATCAATCTGTCTCTAGCGTCTAGTAATTTATCATTTTTTAACTTCCTTAACTCGCTCCATGCGCCGATGATGTTATAACCATCGACAAGTAGAATTTGCATGCTATTATCCTTGAAGCGGATTTCGGACGCGCAATACTTCGTATAAAAGTATTGACGCAGCTACTGACGCATTCAAACTAGTTACATGACCGACCATTGGCAAATGATAAAGAAAATCACATTTTTCCTTCAACAAACGACTCATCCCTTTACCTTCACTACCGATGATCAGGGCAAGGGGAAGTGTTGCATCCATATTACGATAATCTGTTGACTTTTGAGCATCTGTTCCAGCAATCCACACACCACGTTCTTTTAACTCGTCTACCGTTTGAGACAAATTGCCAGCTCGATATACCGGGATATGCTCAATTGCCCCGGTAGATGCTTTTGCAACAACTGCCGTCAGTCCAACAGCACGTCTTTTCGGAATGATAATGCCATGAGCACCTACTGCATCAGCCGTTCGCATAATGGAACCAAGATTATGCGGATCCTCAATTTCATCTAAAATAACAAAAAGTGGATCCTCCTGCTTACTTGCTGCTAAAGCAAATAGATCGTCTAATTCTGCATAGCGATATGCGGCAACGGATGCAACAATCCCTTGGTGGTTTGCATCTGTCAAACCGTCTAATTTCTTTTTGGGAACAAATTGAACAATGATTCCTGCCTCTTTTGCTAATTGCATGATTTCAGAAACTCCACTTTTTTGGATTCCTTCTGCGAGCCATACCTTATTCATATCTCTACCTGAGCGCAGTGCTTCCACCACTGGATTTTTACCGGCAATAATTTCTCCCGTTTGCTCTGTTTGTTCTGCCATTTACTTTTTCTCCCCTTTCTGTTTATCTATAAAGTCGATTGAAAATTGTAATACCTCGTGTAAACGTACTTCTTGTTCACTTAAGTATAGACTTCCCACAACTGCTTCAAACGCAGTACTATAGTGATATGTTTGGACATCTGTATTTTTCGGAACTGTACCAGACTTCGCATTACGGCCTCTTCGAAGTACAGCTTCCTCCTCTTCTGTTAGAAACCCGGTATTTAACATCTCTCGTACAATTGTCGCTTGTGCTTTAGCAGATACATACTTTGTCGCCTCTTTATGCAAAGTATTGGGCTTAACGCGTCCGGAAAAGATGAGATGCTTTCGAACTACTTGTTCGAATACAGCATCTCCCATATACGCTAACGCTAAAGCATTTAGTTGTTTCACATCGGATAATTTAAAGTTTTCCACAAGTTTATCCTCGTTTCCATCGGATACCTTGCGCAGTATCTTCCAAAATAATATTCATCTCTTTTAATTGATCTCTTATTTCATCTGCTCTTGCGAAATTACGATCTTTTCTCGCTTGGTTACGCTCTTCAATTAACGCATCAATTTCCTCATCGAGCACTTCATTTTCTTTTTGCAATGTTAAACCTAGTACTGCCGTTAATTTATCGAATATAGCTATAAACTGTTTCAACACTTTTTCTGCTGTTTGTTTTTCTAGCAAATACGTATTAGCAAGCTTGGATAATTCAAAGATTGCCGCAATGCCATTTGCAGTATTAAAATCATCATCCATCGCGGTTTCAAATTGTGTTTGTACTTCTGCGATTTTATGCAGCCAAATATCATGTTGGTCCCCTAAGTCAGCCGTTGCATTCAATCGATGCAACACGTTTGCATATGCGGTACGAATACGATCAAGACCAGCTTCTGCTTGCTCTACTAGGTCGACTGAATAGTTGATCGGATGGCGGTAATGGACGCTTAACATAAATAGACGTAGTACTTGCGGGTCAATTTGCTGACGAATGTCATTCACTAGGACAAAGTTACCAAGTGATTTAGACATTTTTTCATTGTCAATATTAATATACCCATTATGCATCCAATATCGCGCAAATGTTTTACCTGTTCTAGCTTCCGACTGCGCAATTTCATTTTCATGGTGAGGGAAGGTTAAATCTTGGCCGCCCGCGTGAATATCAATCGTATCCCCTAGTATTTCTCGTGCCATTACAGAACATTCGATATGCCAGCCAGGACGCCCTTGCCCCCAAGGACTTTCCCAGAAAATCTCACCTGGTTTCGCTGCTTTCCATAGAGCAAAATCTAAAGCATCTTCTTTCTTTTCTCCAGTTTCAATACGTGCTCCAACCTTCAAATCATCTACTGATTGATGGGATAGCTTCCCATAGCCATCAAACTTTCTCGTACGGTAGTATACATCTCCTTGAGATTCGTAAGCGTAGCCTTTTTCTTCTAATACTCGAATAAAATCTATAATTTCATCCATATGATCCGTAACGCGAGGGTGTGAATCTGCTCTACTGCAGCCAAGCGCTTCCACATCAGCAAAATATGCTTTAATAAAACGAGCAGTTAACTCAGATACGTCTTCTCCTAGCTCATTTGCTGCTTTAATAATTTTGTCGTCGACATCTGTAAAGTTCGATACAAACGTCACATCATATCCACGATATTGCAGATATTTTCTTACCGTATCGTACACAATAACAGGGCGTGCATTTCCGATATGAATGTAGTTGTAGACTGTTGGACCACAAACGTACATTTTTACTTTTCCTTCTTCCATTGGCACAAATGGTTCTTTCTCACGCTTTAATGTATTAAAAATTTGGATTGTCATAGTAAATGTTTCTCCCTTTCCTTTGCCAGTCGTCTAATTTCCTCTTGAAGTGCCGCAATTTCTTCTTCCATCCTTTTGCAACGATCAGCAATTGGATCCGGCAAGTCTTGATGATCTAAGTCCCGTTTTAGTTTTACTCCGTCTTGAATAACGACAACTCCCGGTATTCCAACAACCGTTGAGTTCATTGGTACGTCTTTCAGAACAACGGAACCTGCACCCACTTTACTATTTTCCCCAATAGTAATAGATCCTAATACTTTCGCTCCCGTTGCAACGAGTACATTATCTGCAAGAGTTGGATGTCTCTTTCCTTTTTCTTTTCCCGTTCCACCTAGAGTGACACCTTGATAAATCGTACAGTCATTTCCGATTTCACAAGTCTCTCCAATTACAACTCCTGAACCATGATCTATAAAAAAACGTCTACCAATGGTAGCTCCTGGATGAATCTCAATACCAGTGAAGAAGCGACTTATTTGAGAGATTGCTCGTGCAAGGAAAAAAAACTGTTTTTTGTATAAAGCATGCGCAATTCGATGACTCCAAACGGCATGTAAACCTGCGTATGTTAATATTACTTCTAACTTACTCGTCGCTGCAGGATCTTGTTCAAAAACAACAGCTATGTCCTCTTTGATACGTTCCAACATTTTGGTACCTCCTCCTTTTTTTGCACAAAAAAACGCCTCTGCCTAATACTAGACAGAGACGCAAAAGCGCGGTTCCACTCTGATTGGAAAAAATCTCTCTTTTTCCCACTCGACATCCTTAACGCAGATGATACGTCCAGCCTACTAAACATGTTCGGCATGGCGCTCTGAGGTGCATTTCGGTAACCCACTCGTTCAGACCACTTTCAGCCGGTGATGGTCCTCTCTAAAGAACATGCGTTACTTACTTCTCCTCTTCTTCGCTTTTCTTATTTTTCCGTTCTCTTATTTGTACACTCATTTTCACACCTTAGGAGCGGAAAGTCAATCTTATTGTTTTGCGTACTTAGCAACGCGTTCAATTACTTTTTCTTTTCCTATTAAGCTAATGGCATCCGCTAATTCAGGGCCATGTGTTTGACCAGTCGTTACGACACGAATTGGCATAAATAAGTTTTTCCCTTTATGTCCTGTTTCCTTTTGTACAGCTTTAATCGCAGCTTTAATCTCTGCTGCTTCAAAAGTTTCTAGGCTTTCTAATTGTACTTTAAATGCAGCCATTACTTCTGGAACTTGTTCTCCCACTAATACTTCTGTCGCTTCTTCATTATATGCAAGTTCATCGTTAAAGAACAAAGAAGATAATTCTACAATCTCTGCACCGTAACTCATTTGGTCTTGGTAAAGTGCGATTAAATTATTTGCCCAGACACGTTGATCTTCTGATAATTCAGCCGGAAGAAGATCCGCTTTTTGTAAATGTGGTAGTGCAAGTTCTATTACTTTTTCTATTGGCAACTGTTTAATGTATTGATTGTTCATCCATGTTAGTTTTTGCTTATCAAACATAGACGGTGATTTAGATAAGCGGTTTACATCAAATATTTTAATGAGCTCATCCTTAGAGAAAATTTCTTCTTCTCCTTCTGGAGACCAACCTAGTAATGCAAAGAAGTTGAACATTGCTTCCGGTAAGTAGCCAAGGTCTTTATATTGAGCAACGAATTGAATAATGGATTCGTCACGTTTAGATAGTTTTTTACGGCTTTCATTAATGATCAATGTCATATGGCCGTACTTCGGATATTCCCATCCGAACACATCGAATACCATCAATTGTTTAGGTGTATTGGATAAATGCTCTTCTCCTCGAAATACATGGGAGATTTTCATGAAATGATCATCTAACACAACTGCGTAGTTATAAGTTGGGATGCCATTTGCTTTCACAAGAACCCAATCACCAACATCTTTTGATTCGAACGTAACTGATCCACGTACTAAATCTTCAAATGTATAAGTCACATTTTCCGGAACGCGCATGCGAATAGTATAAGGAAGACCTTCTGCTTCTTTTGCTTGTACTTCTTCAACTGATAAATGACGGCATTTACCATTATACATAGGAGCAGCTACCCCATTTGCTTTTTGTACTTCACGGTCAGCTTCTAATTCTTCTGATGTACAGAAGCATTTATAAGCATGGCCTTTTTCTACCATTTCTTCTGCATGTTTTGTATAAACATCTAGTCGCTCCATTTGACGATAAGGTGCATAAGGTCCTCCGATATCAACAGACTCATCATACTCGATACCTAACCATTTTAAGTTATCCAGTTGTGATAATTCGCCACCTTCGATATTACGTTCGATATCCGTGTCCTCTATACGAACGATAAATTTTCCGTTATGATGACGTGCATATAAATAGTTAAATAATGCTGTACGTGCTCCTCCAATATGTAAGTTCCCTGTTGGACTTGGCGCGTAGCGTACGCGAACTTCTTGTGTCATTGATTTTCCTCCTAGTTTTCGTGCATCTAAACTTTTTTTATTTTACCACTGCTAACCTGTTTTTAAAAGTTAGTCTTTCTTTAGAAGCAATATAGTTGCCATGGAAGCAATTCCTTCTTCACGTCCTGTAAAACCTAATTTTTCAGTTGTTGTTGCTTTCACATTTACCTGACTAACGTCTGCCTGTAGAAGTTCTGCGACACGTGCGCGAA
The DNA here is from genome assembly GCF_044754065.1 of Psychrobacillus sp. NPDC093180. Lineage (NCBI taxonomy): Bacteria > Bacillati > Bacillota > Bacilli > Caryophanales > Bacillaceae > Psychrobacillus > Psychrobacillus sp. NPDC093180. Next base: position 91,850 of record NZ_JBIVOJ010000011.1, read on the forward strand.
TCGTTTCTATATGTGGTGCCATTTTTGGTTTTTGGGCAATAATCGTACAATCGATATTCCCTAGTTTATATCCTCTTTCATCTACTAACTTCCAAATATGCTCTAAAAGTTTTGCTGAATCTGCATCTTTAAAATCAGGATCAGTGTCTGGGAAATGTCTTCCTATATCTCCCTCTCCAATTGCTCCAAGGGCTGCGTCTGTAACTGTGTGAAGTAGCACGTCTGCATCAGAATGCCCGATAAGACCTCTTTCGTAAGGAATCGTTACCCCTCCTATTATTAACGGGCGATTATCCGCAAACTCATGCACATCAAATCCTTGACCAATTCGCATCATTCTATTTTTCCTCCTGCTCTCGTTTAGTTAAAATTACTTCTCCAAAAAGAAGATCTTCTTGTGTTGTCATCTTCAGATTATCATAGGTACTTTCTATAATATGGACCTGCTCACCTTGTCGTTCTACAAGCATTGCTTCGTCTGTACCTAAAAAACCTTCTTTTTCTGCTACTCTTTCTGCTGTTTCCAGTACATCATACCGGAATGCTTGCGGTGTTTGAATAATCCAGAGGCTTTCTCGATCAACTGTTTCCTGGATTATACCATTTTCTACTTTTTTCATCGTGTCCTTTGCACGAACCGCCGCTACCGCCGCTCCAAATTCTTCTGCAGCTTGTACTAATCGATGGATAACCTCTTGTCTTATAAATGGTCTTGCAGCATCATGTACGAGCACAATACCCTTAGACGGCGAAGCCTTTAAGCAAGCATATACACTATGTTGCCGTTCTGCTCCTCCTTCGGTAATGGCGGCAACCTTGGAAATCCGATGTTTTACTAGCAGCTCTTCGATAAAAGCTTGTTCTTCTTTTTTCACTGCCAATACAATTTGATGACACTTCGGATCTTGTTCAAAAGCGCGTAAAGTATGTATTAAAATTGGAATCTTTCTTAATTCTAAAAAAAGTTTATTTTGGCCTGCTCCCATCCTTTTACCACTTCCAGCAGCAGGTAACAATACCGTATACAACAATAGCATACCCTCCTACACTACATAGAAAAAGGGCTTTTCCTAATAAAACAGGAAATAACCCCTCCCCTTATTTAGATTCTTGTGGTTTCGCAAAAATCATCCGACCTGCAGAGGTTTGCAATACACTTGTCACTTCCACATTTATCGCCTGACCGATATATGCTTTTCCGCCTTCCACAACAATCATCGTTCCATCATCTAAGTAAGCAACACCTTGATTATGTTCTTTTCCGTCTTTAATGACAACTACATGCATTATTTCCCCAGGAATAACGACTGGCTTCACTGCATTTGCTAAGTCATTAATATTCAAAACACGTACTTGATGTAGATCACATACTTTGTTCAAGTTAAAATCATTAGTTACAACGATTCCATTCATCTTTTTAGCTAGACGGACTAGCTTTAAATCTACTTCTTGTATGTCTTCAAAGTCTTCCTCTACTATTAAGACTGCAGAAGCACGTTCGGTTTGTAGTTTTTTCAACACATCTAACCCACGCCGTCCTCTTGTTCTTTTAAGCGTGTCAGAAGAATCAGCTATATGTTGCAGCTCTGTTAGCACGAACTGTGGAACTACCAATACTCCCTCGATAAACCCTGTTTCTGATATATCCGTAATACGTCCGTCGATGATCACACTCGTATCTAGCAACTTATACGTTCCCAGACCTAAACCTTGTGCACCTTCTTCATCTGCAGCTTTCTTTTTGCTAGTTTGTTGCTTAGTAGAAGTAAAAACATGAATTAATTCATCTCGTTTTTTAAACCCTACCTGGAAACCTAAGTATCCAAGTACGATTGATAATAATACTGGTACAATAGAGTCAATGCCCAAAAAGGCAATATTATTAATAGCTGATCCAAGTAAAAATGCAACGATCAATCCAATAACTAAACCAAGTGTACCGAAAAGTAAATCTCCAATCGGCGCCCGCAACAACCGTTCTTCCATCCACTTAATAAAGTTTATTAAGTAATCCGTTAAAAACAAGGCTGCAACGTAAAGTAATATTGCTCCAATTAAAATAGATACGTAAGGATTGTGGATCCAAGGGTTATTGGATAAATTAATTAATTCGTATAAATGCGGTAATAATATTAAACCCAATGTACCACCAATTAAAACAAATGCGATTTGTATAATCCATTTCAACAAAATGCCACCTCCATTAATTATTTATTATACTTCTTGCGGTCTTACTACGTCTATTAAGACCACAAGGAGTATGTCTTTAAGTCTTAAACTTAAGAAAATGCTTCTTTCATTGCTTCATTTACAGATTCTATACCTATAACCTGAATTCCTTTTGGATAATCCCATCCACCTATATTAGACGCCGGAACTATCGCTCGTTTGAACCCTAACTTTGCCGCTTCCTGCACACGTTGTTCAATTCTAGAGACTCTTCGGACTTCTCCTGTTAACCCTACTTCTCCTATAAAACAATCGGTAGGAGTTACACCTGTATCCCGAAAACTGGATACGATACTTACTAGGACGGATAAATCGATCGCAGGTTCGTCTAGTTTTACTCCACCCGCAACTTTTATATATGCATCTTGTGTTTGAAGCAACAATCCCATACGTTTTTCTAGCACCGCCATAAGTAATGACACGCGGTTCTGATCAATTCCGGTTGCCATTCGTTTCGGGTAGTTAAAACTGGATTGTGTTACAAGCGCTTGTATCTCAACTAAAATCGGCCTTGTCCCTTCCATCGAGGCAACAATTGCCGAACCTGCAGCACCATGCGAACGTTCTTGTAGGAATAATTCAGAGGGATTTAACACTTCTTTTAATCCTTGCTGCACCATTTCGAAGATTGCTATTTCGTTAGTGGAACCGAAGCGATTTTTTTGAGACCTTAAAATTCTATACGTATGATGGCGTTCTCCTTCAAAATATAAAACGGTATCTACCATATGTTCAAGTATACGGGGACCTGCAATTTGTCCTTCTTTCGTTACATGTCCAACTAAAAAGATAGCGACGTTTTTAGTCTTGGCAATACGCATTAGTTCAGCTGTACATTCTCGTACCTGAGAGACACTTCCTGGAGCACTTGTTACTTCCGGGTGGTGCACCGTCTGAATAGAATCCACAATCACAAACTTGGGTTCTACACTATCGATTGTTTCGTTGATCAATTCTAAATTCGTTTCCGAATAAATATATAGTTCCGCCGAGGTAACCCCTAAACGTTCTGCACGAAGTTTTGTTTGGCGGATAGATTCTTCACCAGAGATATATAAAACTCGCTCTCCTTTATTCGCAAGTAAGGCTGAAACTTGCAAAAGAAGTGTCGACTTCCCAATACCCGGATCTCCACCTATTAACACAAGGGAGCCAGGTACTATACCACCACCAAGCACACGATTTAACTCACCAAAGTCGGTTGCTACTCGAGGTTCCTCCACAGTTTCCACTGCAATAATCGGTGTTGCTTTTTGCACTACGCCTGTAGAATGCTGAAAAGTCCGTTTAGGACCTTTCGATACGATTTCCACTTCTTCCACCATCGTATTCCATTCACCGCATCCTGGACATCTTCCCATCCATTTAGCAGCCTCATAACCGCAAGCATTGCACATAAATTTCGTTTTTTTCTTCGCCATGGTACCTCCTATGTAAAAAGCACAAGCGCCTAGTTGTCTCCGACAGGTAAATGAGAATGTGATAGGTCTGCAAAATACGCCATATCCTGGAGCAAAGCGCTGGCGCTAGATTGATACTGAGTAAAAAAAGGGCATTCCGTCCTTAGGGTTGGAATGCCCGCAATATTATTTTTCTGCTGCTACCGCCGCTTTTGTACGTACAACAAATTCATCATTTTCTACATCAAACACGACATGTTGCCCTGCTAAGACTTCCCCTTTTAATAACTCTTCAGAAAGTCGGTCTTCTACGTGTTTTTGTAGTGCTCTACGCAATGGACGTGCACCGTAAGCCGGATCGAATCCTTCTGTTGTAATTTTCTCTTGAGCTGCTTCTGTAAGCTCAAGTTCTATTCCTTGTTCTTTTAAGCGTTTAGCTAATTGTTCCGTCATTAGTGAAACAATTTGTTTTAAATGTTCTTTTTCTAGAGAGTGGAAGACAATCATTTCATCTAAACGGTTTAAGAATTCAGGACGGAATGCTTTTTTCAATTCTTCTAGCATTTTGCCCTTCATGTCTTTATAATCCGTTTTTCCAGCTTCTTGTAGGTTAAATCCAACATGTTTATTGTATTTAAGTGCATCCGCTCCTACGTTAGAGGTCATAATGACAACTGTGTTGCGGAAATCTACTGTACGTCCTTTAGAATCAGTTAGTCGACCATCTTCTAAAACTTGCAAGAGAATATTAAACACATCTGGATGTGCTTTCTCTATTTCATCTAACAAGATAACTGAATAAGGTTTACGACGTACTTTTTCTGTTAACTGTCCGCCATCATCAAATCCAACATAACCTGGAGGAGACCCTACTAGACGTGAAGTCGAGTGTTTTTCCATATACTCGGACATATCTACACGAATCATCGCGTCTTCATCGCCAAACATTACTTCAGCAAGCGCACGTGCAAGTTCTGTTTTACCTACACCAGTAGGTCCAAGAAAAATAAAGGAACCAATTGGTCGTTTAGGGTCTTTTAAACCTGCACGAGCTCGGCGAATTGCTCGAGAAATCGCATCTACAGCTTCCGCTTGACCGATTACTCGTTCATGCAGTTTTTCTTCTAGCTTTAATAACTTTTCAGATTCAGTTTGCGCTAGCTTAGAAACAGGTACTCCCGTCCACATAGAAACAACTGCCGCAATATCTTCTACCGTTACTTCTGACTCTTCTTTTCCTTGTTTTTCTTTCCAGTCATTCTTCATTTTTTCTAGCTCGTCTTTAAGCTTTTGTTCTTTGTCGCGGAATGATGCAGCTTTTTCAAATTCTTGGCTTTGAACAGCAGCGTTTTTCTCTGAACGAATTGCTTCTAACTTTGCCTCCAATTCTTTTAAATTAGGAGGTGTTGTGTAAGAACGTAGTCTTACTTTTGAACCTGCCTCATCGATTAAATCGATTGCTTTATCTGGTAAGAAACGATCCGAGATATAACGGTCGGACATTTTAACTGCCGCTTCTACCGCTTCGTCTGTAATTTTCACACGGTGATGGGCTTCATAACGATCACGTAAGCCGTATATAATTTGAATCGCTTCAGCGACTGATGGTTCATCCACTTGGATCGGTTGGAAACGACGCTCTAACGCAGCGTCTTTCTCAATGTATTTTCGATATTCATCTAATGTTGTCGCACCAATACATTGAATTTCCCCACGTGCAAGTGCTGGTTTTAAAATGTTCGATGCATCTATTGCACCTTCTGCTCCACCTGCCCCAATTAATGTATGAAGCTCATCTATGAATAGAATCACATTTCCAGCCTGGCGAATTTCATCCATTACTTTTTTCAAGCGATCCTCAAATTCACCGCGATATTTAGTTCCAGCAACCACTGTTCCCATATCAAGTGTCATTACTCGCTTATCTCGCAAGATTTCCGGGACTTCATTTTGGATAATTTGCTGAGCAAGACCTTCTGCGATTGCTGTTTTACCAACACCAGGTTCTCCTATTAAAACAGGGTTATTTTTTGTTCGGCGCGCTAGGATCTCAATAACACGTGTAATTTCTTTACTACGCCCCACTACCGGATCTAGTGTACCTTCTCTAGCAATTTGAGTTAAATCACGTGCTAATCCATCGAGCGTAGGAGTACTTGCCGGAGCAGCACTATTATTCGCATTACCATGAGATTGATCGTTACTACCTAGTAATTGAAGAACTTGTTGGCGAGCTTTGTTTAGACTAACACCTGCATTATTTAAAACTCTTGCCGCCACTCCTTCTCCTTCTCGGATCAATGCTAACAATAAATGCTCTGTACCTATATAGGAGTGTCCCAGTTTGCGAGACTCGTCTACGGAAAGCTCAATTACTTTTTTCGCACGTGGTGTGTAGTTGACGATTGGACCAACTTCTTCTGCGCCAGTTCCAACTAGCTCTTCAATTCCCACTTCAATCACTTTTGTATCTACTTCAATCGCTTCTAATGCTTTTGCAGCTATACCACTGCCTTCACGGATTAAACCAAGCAATATATGTTCTGTGCCGATAGATTCGTGCTTTAAGCGAATTGCTTCTTCTTGCGCTAATTGTAAAACTTTTTGCGACCTTTGTGTGAATCGATTAAACATCATATGAGTTCTCTCCTTTTGTTTTCGTTTTTTCTCCCTTTTGCAACCTTTCCCTTAGCAACTTTGCTCGAAACAAATCTCGTTCAGAAGTATTTAAAGTCGTTCCGGCATATTGTTGTAAAAATCCTGGTTGCATAAAGACCATACATTCATTCAAGATAGTCTCATCTACATCTTCAATAAGTCCCATATCTATCCCTAAACGCACATCGGACAGACACTTTGCTGCCTCTTCCGTGGTCATAATACGTGCGTACGATAAGGTTCCTAAAGAACGATATAACCGATCCTCTAGTGTATTGGCTGAATGCTTTAAAAGTGCATTTCTTGCTTCTCTTTCTTTTTGAATAATTTGTTCGGCAATGCTTTGAAGATCGGCAATTATGTCTTCCTCCGTTTTACCAAGAGTTGTTTGATTGGATACTTGGTATACATTCCCGAGCGCTTCACTGCCTTCCCCGTAAATACCCCTTACAACCATTCCTAATCTAGAGATAATTGTTACGATTCGGTTCATTTGTTTAGTTATCGTTAATGCTGGTAAATGCATCATAACGGATGCACGTAAACCAGTACCTGTATTAGTAGGACAGCTTGTTAAATAACCGAATTGCTCATCAAACGCATAAGATAGCTCTTTTTCTAAAACTCGATCAATCGTGTCTGCTTGCTTGTATGCTTCTTGAATTTGAAGACCTGGAAATAAGCATTGAATACGAATGTGGTCTTCCTCATTGACCATTACGCTAACAGCCTCATCATCAGATATAAGGGCTGAACCAGTCATCGGCGAATTTGCTAGCTTAGGACTGATTAAATGCTTTTCTACAAGGACTTGACGACTCAATTCAGACAAATCCTTTATTTGAATGGAGGAGAAGTTCATCTGTAGATCCTCATTCGCATCTAATAACGTAGCCGAAACGGATTGGTCAATTTTATGCGCTTCATCTTCTGTAAATGCAAGAGGAAATCGATATCCGTTTAAGTTTCTTGCTAGTCGAATTCTTGTACTCATGACAATATCGGAATGTTCTCCATCTCCTGCCATCCAACTAGAAATCGAGTTATCTAAAAAACGTTCAATCGACATGCGTTTCTTCACCTCCAGCGGCAAGTTTATCTTCTAGTTCCCTTACCTCATCCCTTAGCAAGGCGGCCTCTTCAAACTTTTCTGTTTCAATTGCTTCTTTCATTTGCAACCTTATTTCTTCAATTCGTTTTTTCACCGCTAATTTTTCGCCGAATGCACCAGGTGCTTTCCCGACATGTGTCACGTTTCCGTTATGTAAACGTTTAAATACGGTAGGTAATTGTTCTCGAAAACTGTTGTAACAAGAGGCGCAACCAAATTTCCCTTCATCTAAAAATCGTTGAATAGACCAACCACATGCTTCACATTCTAATGGAAGTTTTTTCTGCACTTGTTGCATTGGTTGTTGATCTGTATGATTGAACCAATTTGTTAATAATTGATGGAGAGATAATGGATCATGTTTATATTCCACATAAAACGGGTGGAGACTATTTGCACAGACCTCACAATAATGTCTTTCAAAGTGTTCACCGTTATGCACTTGCGTAACCGTTACTTTTGCAGGTCTTTGCTTACAATTTTCACAAATCACTTTTCAACACCCCGTTCATCTTCACTTTTTTTCATATTTTAAAGTAAGTAGCATTGCACATAGTATACGCGCTCTTAGCTCATCTCTTGCTGGCAGTGGAATAGCAAGTGTCGTTCGATTAAGGGCAGCTAAGATAAGTTTTGCTTCTCGATTAGAAATAACTTCTTCATCGATCAATCGGAATACAATATCTTCTGTTACCGTCTCAGATGCCCCTTTTTCTAGTCCTTGTATTATATGCTCAATCAAATCAGCTTTCGTATGCGCCCGCACGCGGAGGATTCGAATATATCCACCGCCACCACGTTTACTTTCCACTAAGTATCCGCGATCTTGGGTAAATCGAGTATTTATCACATAATTTATCTGAGATGGAACACACTGAAATTTTTCAGCAATTTCACTTCTTTTTATTTCAATTTGTCCCTTACTCTCTTCTTCTATAATGGACTTCAAATACCCTTCAATAATGTCAGATATATTTTTCACCTTCTCACCTCTTCTCGCAAACTGACTTTGACTAACTTTGACTATATTATAACGAGAAAATTATAGTTGTGCAATTGATACGATTCTTCCATCAGTGTTCCCGAATTTCTGAATAAAAAAACATGCATTGTCTTTAAATATGTCTTGTTTTTTCGACAGCTCTTTGTCGTACAGTATAGGGAAACTGCGAAGTAGGGAGTGGAAGAAAGTGACCACTTGGATTTAGCACGGCGGCGCTTCGCTTTCCGCGGGCGAGCGCCGAGCCGCTTCGTCGCGAGTGACTACAGGAGTCTCGTCTGCCCCGCTTTCCCGCAGGAGTCTCGGGCAGCCGCACTAAATCCCTCCAATTATGTAGTGACAGAATACGTTTATCCAAAAAATGGCTAAGGGCAATCAAAATCTGTTGAAAGCAACCAGTTGTAGTCTGAGAGCAACCAAACGAATGTTAAGAGCAACTAGTTGCCGTCTTACAGCAACCAAATTACCCCTGAGAGCAACCAATTTTTCATAAAACAAGTTAACTTGGAGTGAGACACCGATAATAATGGCGCATTATTGGGGACTTAACAAAAAGCATCGATTTTGTCGGCTTTGTCGTGTTCAAGGGCTAGTTTATCGCAGTCACAGTGGATATTGTCGCACTCCACCATTTATTGGATTTACCCAGTTTAGAAACTGTTTAATAGTTGGTTTTAGCAAGCCGATAATGAATAAACAAGCAGTTATTATAGATTTTCGCTGCTGGCGTCGACTCCTGCCGGATGAGGGAGCAAAATGAGACATTCCAACGACGCCCTAAGCGGAGGGAATGGCTCATCGCTCACCCGGCGGAAAGCGTACGACTGCAGTGAAAATCTAGCGGACAACTTCATCAACTAACTACGTCGCAATATCCCTAAACAACCACCTAACAGCAATTTCATAACTCTTAAAAGATAAAAAAACTACTAATCAAATGAATTAGTAGTCGGGTAATTTTAATTTATTCGTTGCAAGATTTATTTTTTCTTTTTGTAATTACTTCTTTGGGTTTTCGTAATTTGTTTCCACTTATCTCGCTCTACTTTTCGAGCGGCCACATCATTTTTTCGTTCAATGTGGGCAAGTTCTCTCATTAATTTTACATAGCTTTTATATCGTTCTTCTTTAATGGTCCCAGTGTATATAGCTTCTTGTATTGCACAACCTGGTTCTTTTTCATGCTTGCAATCTCGGAAACGACATCCTTCTGCTAGTTCCTCAATGTCTTTGAAACTTGCACTTACGCCCTCACTTGTGTCCCAAAGTTGAAATTCTCGCATCCCTGGGGTATCGATTAGTAACCCTCCACCCGGTAATAGGGTTAGCTCTCTATGCGTCGTTGTATGCCGGCCTTTGCTATCGTCTTCCCGAATACCATTAACAGCCATTACTTCTTCACCAGACAATGCATTGATCAAGGAAGACTTCCCTACTCCGGAAGATCCTAGTAGTGCACCTGTTTTACCTGCCGACAAAAGGTTCGCCAAGCTATCGATTCCTTCTCCTGTTACACTACTGACCGCGAATATATCAACACCAAAAGCAACAGATTCTACTTCACTTATATAGTATGCCAAGTCATCACATGCATCTTTTTTTGTCAATACAACTACAGGTGTTGCTCCAGAATCCCATGCTGCTAACAAGTAGCGCTCCAACCTGCGTACATTAAAGTCATTATTAAGGGACATGACAAGAAAGACGTAATCGACATTTACAGCGACTAACTGTATTTCAATTGTTGAACCGGCCACTTTTCTTGAGAACTGTGAGCTACGAGGAAGCACCTCATGGATAATCCCTTTTTCCTCTCCTGGCATTTGTTCTAGTTCAACCCAATCTCCAACGGCAGGAAATGCCTCCCGCCCATGATCAAATTTAAACTTTCCGGAAAGAGAACATAACCATTCTCCTTCGTTTGTTATTACTCGATATAAATGTTTATGCTCTAGTAGGACGCGCCCTGCGATACCACTACCTTGCTTTTTTTCTTCCCATTTATCATTCCAACCATATTGTTCGATTAAATTCAAATTTACTTCCTCCTAATTTTAGACAATAAAAAACCATGATTGCACGAATCAGCAATCATGGTTTCCCGGTCATTAGAAAAGAAGCATATCAAATAGAAAAGTATAAAAAACTATACTTTTTTAGATATATCTAGAGTGGGACATCATGATCTTACTGATTCGTGTACTAAAAATTAAATTTGCCATAATGCCTCACTCCTTTTCTTTAAGTTATTTTCAGAATACAATAAATTCTACTATATGTCAATTATACAAATGACATGCAACAAAATGTCCTGTCGCTTGTTCTTTCCATACAGGCTTTTTTTCTGCACAAATGGACATTGCATGTTCACAGCGTGTTCTAAAAACACAACCGGACGGTGGATTGATTGGACTAGGCAGCTCGCCATGCAATAGAATACGTTCACGTGATTCCTCGATATCTGGATCTGGAATCGGAATAGCGGATAATAATGCCTGTGTGTATGGATGTAATGGCTCCTCATATAACTGATTGCTCGTTGTAAGCTCTACCATGTGTCCTAGATACATTACTCCGATACGGTCAGAAATGTATTTCACCATTGATAGATCATGTGCAATAAATAAATACGTTAATCCTTTTTCTTTTTGCAATCGTTGCAAGAGCTTTACTACTTGCGCTTGAACGGAGACATCTAAAGCCGAGATTGGCTCATCCGCTATGATGAATTCAGGATCTAACGCGAGTGCACGAGCAATCCCTATGCGCTGTCTTTGCCCTCCTGAAAATTCATGGGGATAGCGGTTAGCATGATCTCTGTTGAGACCCACATCTTCCAATAACTCGTAAACTCTATTTTTCAATGCCTCTTTGGATTTATATAGTTTATGTACTTCCATTGGTTCCGCAATTATTTCGAGCACAGTTGAACGTGGATTTAGGGATGCATACGGATCTTGGAAAATCATTTGCATCTTTTTGAGATATTCTTTCCGCTCTTTATCATTCATTTCGTGTACATTTTTATCTTCAAATATAACGTTGCCTTGTGTTCTATTATACAATCCTAAAATTGTTCGTCCTGCAGTAGACTTCCCACAACCAGACTCTCCAACTAGACCAAACGTTTCCCCTTTTACAATGTCAAAACTGATGCCATCCACAGCTTTTAACGTTTCGCCATGCCCCAGTTCAAAATGTCGTCTTAAATCTTGTACGGATAAAAGAACCTTTTCTGCCATGTAAATCCCCCCTAAACGGCATATCTTCTTACTGCACAGATTTCTTTCTCAAGCTTAGAACCTTCTAACTCCATAATTTCAATCGTTTTTCCCGTAGAAGGAGAATGCAATAGTTGTCCATTTCCATAATAGAAGCCAACATGGCGAACTGGACCTGTCCCCTCATCATTAGCGAAAAATAGTAAATCCCCTTTTCTCCATGAAGCCATATCGTGTATTGAAATTTCTTCTCCACTTTTCGCCTGGTCACTAGCATCACGAGGAATCAAATATCCGCCTGCCTTTAGCATATTGTATGAAAATCCAGAACAATCATAGCCATAGGGAGACATTCCACCCCATAAATAAGGAAGATCTAAATATTGTTCTCCTAAAGCTACGACCTCTTCCGCTGATCTCTTTGAAAATTGTTCCATAGACATAGAAACATCTGCATATTTTTTTGGCAGTAATGCTTCTCCATGGGGAGTGTGAACGTAAAAGTAGAATGCATCTTCTGAAATAACCGGAAGTGTTGTATTAAATGGAACGATAAGTAACGGTTTCTTTTCTTTATCCCACAACTGCGCTTTCACAGCTGCTACACGCGCAATGCCAATTGGATTCAAACATTTTGACTTCTTTAATTGTTTTACTGGAACCCAGCCAGGATATCCACGAGAATCCTTTTTAGAAGGCTGCCATACCGCAATAATTTTCGCCCAATCCCCTTCTATTTTTTCTACCAGTACTGGCTCTCCGTAAAGAAGTTGCGTTTGTACTCGATTTTCATCACATAGAGCAAGTCGCTCATTATACGGCAGTGCCTCCAGCCAGTCAGCTAATAACACTGGGTTTGAAATCCCAGGCGCATCCAATTCTCTGGCCGAAGCCGGCTCCGTCCAAACAGTTGCTACTTTTACACAACAAACCCACTCATGCACTCCTGTTGTCATTTATAGACCCCCTATACGATCTCCAATCGTGAAATACCAAGTCCATGCTCTTTTGAAAACGTCATCTTACTTCCTTCGTAACAAACCCCACCAACAACTAGATCCTTTGCAAGCATAAGCGGTGCATCAAAATCAAAGAATTGAATATTTGGTTGACTAGCAGCGAAGTGAGCCGCCGCAGTAATTCCTATCTTTGTTTCAATCATACTTCCAACCATACATGCCACGCCATTTGCTTCAGCAAGCGCATTTATCTTTTTAGCATGATGAATACCACCGGATTTCATTAACTTAATATTAATCAAATCTGCAGCCCGCATTTCCAAAATCCTTTTAGCATCTATAACCGAAAATACACTTTCATCCGCCATAATTGGTGTATCTGTACGCTCTGTAACATATTTTAAGCCTTCTAGATCATGAGCAGGAACAGGTTGCTCGACAAACTCAATCCCTAGCCCAGCATCTTCCATTGCTCGAATTGCTTTAACTGCTTCTTTTGCATTCCACCCCTGGTTTGCATCAAGCCTTAGCTTCGGCTCGTTTCCAACTCGTTCTCTGATAGCCTGAATACGTGCAATATCTTCTTTCATATCACCTATACCAACTTTTACTTTTAAAACATGAAACCCATTCTTCACGTACCGCTCCGCGTCCTCAGCCATTTCATCTGGTGCATTCACACTTACCGTAAAATCGGTTTCCAATGTATCGCGATATCCTCCCAAATATTGATATAGAGGAAGTCCTGCTTGACGAGCGATTAGATCTTGTATAGCCATATCGACTGCCGCTTTAGCACTTGTATTTCTGACAAGCGATGCATTTATTTTTTGAAAAATATGTTCACTTTCGCAAAGGTTAAGCCCGATTAACTGTGGTGCTATTATGTCGTTAATCGCATACCGAATACTAGCCATGGAGTCTCCAGTAATTACATGAGTCGGAGGAGCTTCCCCATAACCTACCACTCCTTCACTACTCGTGATTTTCACATAAACGGAGTAAGCAGTAGTTACTGTCCGAAGAGCCGTTTTAAAAGGCTTAGTAAGCGGAATTGCTACGTCAAACGTTTCAATCGATTGAATATTCAATTGGTTAGCCTCCCTTATTCAACTCCCGGTAAGATAGTAAGTGTTAAGTTATCTGCATCGAGTACTGCTTCTGTTCCGAGCGGAACCGCAAAATGTGGTTCACAATGGCCTATTTTGAAGCCTTTTACTGCTGGTTTACCTAATTGACCTATATAGTGATCGAGCACTTCCTCTAATGACAATGAAATGGGACGTTTCTTTGGTTCTGCGTCTTTAAAATCTCCAATAACAAAACCAGCTGCTTCTTCTAGTTTTCCCGCTTGCCTTAGCTGGTTGAGCATTCCATCTACTCGGTAAGGCTCTTCCCCAATGTCTTCGATTAATAACAACTTACCTTTTGTATCCACTTCATACCTCGTTCCGATACCACTTGCAAGTAGAGATAGATTCCCTCCCGTTAACTCGCCTCTCGCGACACCTGTCGAAAGACTTTCTAAAGGGGTAATCGTTGCCGTATAGTGAAGTTCCATTGGTTCAAATAACTGCTGAAACATTTTCTTCGATAGATCAGAAAAAGTATCTTTTCCAACATCAGATGCCAGCATTGGTCCGTGGAAAGTAACGATTTCCGAGTAAATATTCATGCTTGTATGTAAAAAAGTAATATCGGAATAACCCCAAAAAATCTTTGGGCATTCATTCATTAATTGAAAATCTATTTTATCTGTATACCTAGCAGAACCATATCCTCCGCCTGCGCAAATAATCCCTGCTATATCAGGGTCTGCAAACATTTCATGCAAATCTTCTAAACGTTCTTCATCCGTGCCTGCTAGATAGCCATACACGTTTTCTACACTTTTCCCTATTTTATAAGACAATCCTAACTCCTCTAAAAAAGTTAAAGAACGCTTTAACTGTTCTAAGTTTGGTGGACTGGAGGGAGCAATAATTCCAATCGTGTCTCCTTGTCGTAATCGTTTAGGACGAATTTTCATAGTTATTTTCTCCTTTTTAATAAACAAAAGGGGCGGCACCTAAATAGGCACCGCTTCTTTTTTAGTTTTTATCAGCCCATTTTAAATCTAAGTAGCCTACTGGATGTCTTACAATGTCTGATACGGACGGTTTCTCTAATGCCACTTGGTTATAATAGTGAATTGGGAATACTGGCATCTCTTCCATTAACAATGCATCTGCTTCTATTAACATTTCCCAACGTTTTGATTGGTCAGTTTCGTTTTTAATATCTGTTATTAATTTATCATACTCCGCATTTGACCAAGTTGTACGGTTCATCGATGAACCAGTAATGAAACTTTCAAGTGCATTTACCGGATCCGCGTAGTCAAACAAGAAAGAAGAACGTGACAACTGGTACTTAAATTCTTTTTGCTCTGTCGCAAATACACTTGCTTCTACATTTTGAAGTGCTACATCTACATCTAACACTTCTTTAAATTTACTTTGTAATGCTTCTGCAATTTTCTTATGAGTATCACTTGTAGAATAAGTTAATGTTACTTCAGGTAATACCGTATACCCTTCTTCTTTCATACCTTCTGCTAATAATGCTTTTGCTTTATCTGCATCAAAACCAACAAGCTTTCCAGCAGTTTCTCTAAACTCTTTTCCATCAGGACCAATAAATCCATAAGGAACAAAGCCTTCTGCTGGTTTCTCACCATTTTTCGTTACGAAATCGACCATTTCCTGCTGGTTAACAGCATATGCAAACGCTTGACGGATTTTTTTGTTTGTAAATGGTTCCATAGAGACGTTGAATCGATAGAAATATAAACCTGCTTGGTCTTCATTCTTTAGTTCCGGGCTGTTCATCAAGCTTTCAGCAAGTTCAGATGGCACTGCCGATGTGTCTAACTCGCCTGTTTGATACATTTGATATTCTGTATTGGAGTCATTGATCATCGCCCACTCTACTTTGTCTAGCTTTACAGTTGACGCATCCCAATAATTCTCATTTTTTGCAAACGTAAAACTTACATCATGTTTCCAGTCAACTAATTTAAACGGACCATTTCCTACGAAAGTTTCTGCATCTGCGAACCAAGCAGAATTTTCTGTTGCTACTTTTTCATTAACCGGGAAGAAGCTTGGGTTCGTAATAATGTTTAAAAATGCTTCTGTTGGTGTATTTAGTTTCACTTCAAACACTTTATCTTGAACCGCTTTAATCGCTACAGCATCAGCTGTACCAGTCCCACTGTTGTATGCTTCTGCTCCTTCAATGAAATATGCTAGAAATGCTGCTGGAGATGCCGTTTCAGGATTTAACATGTGTAGCCATCCATACACAAAATCACTTGCTAATACTGGGTCTCCATTAGACCATTTTGCATCCTCACGAATAGTAAAGGTATACGTTAAACCATCATCGGATACGTCTATTTTCTCCGCTGTAGCGGGTTCTGCTAAATGATCTTTTGAAAGTCTAACTAACCCTTCCATAAGATTGTTCAATGCATTCCAAGACACAGCATCAAATCCTACGGATGGATCGAATGAGGTTGGTTCATTCCCATTATTTAAATATAGTACTTTTTCAGTTGGCGTTGCTTCTGTTTCCGTTCCCGTTTCCCCTTTGTCACCCTCTTTTTCTGTACTTGGTGCTTCTCCCGCATCTTTTGTAGCTGTACAAGCACTTAACACAAGTACAAATAACGCGACTACAAATAATGATAACCACTTTTTCATCTCAGTTCCCCCTTTGTATTGTCTATGTGAATGCACTATCGCGCGCTCATCCAACCCTATCGCTATTCTTGATGACTTTCGCACGCTCATCTTGTAGCCAGCAGTCTACTCTATGAGCTTCAGATAACTTATTTGTAAATGGGTATACATGATCACAAACTTCCATCGCATAATCACAACGTGCTGTGAATGGACAACCTTTCGGAGGTGAAAATAAATCCGGTGGAGTTCCCTCGATCGGTTGCAATTCCTCGTCCTCTAAGTCTAGGCGAGGAACAGAGTTTAATAGTCCCCGTGTATATGGATGCTCTGGAGTATAGAAGATTTCTCGCTTATTGCCAATCTCTACAATTTTACCCGCATACATTACTGCAATGCGGTCTGCAATTTTTGCCACCACTCCAAGATCATGCGTGATTAATATAATTGATATCTTTTTCTTACGTTGTATTTCTTCAAACAACTCCAAAATTTGCGCTTGAATTGTTACATCCAGTGCGGTTGTCGGTTCATCCGCGATAAGTAATTCTGGATCACAAATAAGCGCTATCGCTATTACAATACGTTGACGCATACCTCCGGAAAATTGATGAGGAAATTGTTTTAAACGCTCCTCAGGGTTTGGAATTCCTACAAGCTTTAACATGTCGATAGCTCGTTTCTTTGCCTCCTGCTTTCCTATTTTTTTGTGGGTACGGAGACCTTCCGTTAACTGCTCCCCTATCGTTAATGTCGGGTTTAACGCAGTCATTGGGTCTTGAAAGATCATCGAAATATCCACGCCTTGGATTTTGCGCAGCTCTCCCTTTGTCAATTTCGTCAAATCTTTTCCTTTAAATAGAATATGGCCATTTTTAATAATTCCAGGTGGTTGAGGAATCAGCCCCATGATCGCATTTGAAGTCACACTTTTACCGCAACCCGATTCTCCAACGATGGCAAGTGTTTCTCCTTTATACAAGTCAAAGTCAACACCTCTAACAGCTTCGACTTCTCCTCCGTATGTTCGAAAGGAAACTTGTAAGTTATTAACTTGTAATACTTTCTCATCTGATATCATTTTCTTCTCTTTTTTCTTACGTTCATTCACCTATTCTCACCTCCTAAGCTTCGGATCCAGTGCATCTTGTAGTCCATCTCCTAGTACGTTAAAAGCAAACATTGTTAAGGAAATAAAAAATGCTGGGAAGAATAATCGCCACCAATGGCCAGATAGGATAACTGGCAAGGCATCGTTTGTCATCACACCCCAACTTGCAAAGGGTGCTGCAACTCCTAAACCTAAAAAGCTAAGAAATGCCTCTGCAAAAATTGCACCAGGTACAGTAAGTGTCATCTGTACAATAATAGGCCCCATCGTGTTAGGAAGTAAGTTTTTCCCAATGATTCGCGATGTTTTTGCACCAAATGATTTGGAAGCTGTGACAAACTCATAGTTTTTTATTTGCAAAACCTGCCCCCGAACAATTCGTGCCATTCCGACCCATCCAGTTACGGTTAGGGCCACAATTATTGTCGTTAAGCTTGGTCCCATTACAACCATTAGCAATATGACCACCAACAAATGTGGCAATCCATAAAGTACTTCGATGACGCGCATCATTATTGCGTCTGTTCTGCCACCCTTATACCCACTAAAGCCGCCATAGATAATACCAATAAAAAAGTCAATAAGCGCTGCCATCACACCTACAAACAAGGAAATTCGTGCTCCATACCATGTTCTAGTAAATACATCTCTTCCAGCTTCATCCGTACCGAACCAATGGGCTAAAGAAGGAGCTTTGTTTTGGTTGGGATAATCTGTTCCTGTAACGGAATAAGGAGATAAAATAGGTCCGAAAATAGCCATAAACAATAGGAAAATAAGGAAAACTAGTCCAACCATTGCTAGCTTGTTCTTTCTTAACCTCCTCCAAGCATCTTTCCAGTAGGATAAAGAAGGTCTGACAACAGATTCTGCTCTTCCTTGTTCTTTTTGTTTAGGTCGAAACCATTCGTCTTTTACACTTTGTGGGGATACTATTTTAGTTGTAGTTGAATTAGTCATTACGCATCCCCTTCTTTTCGATGTAGTTTTATACGTGGATCTAAGAAACCGTATACGATATCCACAAGGAATAGCATGAATACTAGAAATGCACTATAAAATACGGTCGATCCCATTATGACTGGATAATCACGGTTGTTAATGCTCTCTACGAAATATTTTCCCATTCCCGGGATAGCGAAGATCCTTTCAATAACAAACGTTCCCGTTAAAATTCCTGCGAGCATCGTTCCCATAATGGTGACTACAGGCATAAGTGCATTTCTTAATGCATGCCTAACAACTATTCTTACCGGTGAAAGTCCTTTTGCACGAGCCATTTTAATGTAATCCTGCGTTAACACCTCAAGCATACTTGATCTCGTTAAGCGCGCAATGATAGCCGTTGGTCCAGTTGCAAGAGCAAGGGTAGGTAATATCATATGTAATGGACTACTCCATGTGGCAGGAGGAAGCCATTCTAAATTTACTGCAATTTGCTGAATAAGTAAGGTCGCCAAAACAAAGTTAGGAACAGAAATCCCCACAACAGCAAAAGTCATTGCTGTATAATCTATAATCCCGTTATGCCGAAGAGCCGCGAAAGTCCCTAAAGTGACCCCCGACAACAAAGCGACTAAAATGGTGACCATTCCAAGCTCAAAGGAAATTGGAAATCCTCTTGCAAGTAATTCATTTACAGATTCATTGGGCTTTTTAATGGAAGGTCCAAAATCAAAAGTAACGATAGACTTCAAATAATATAAATATTGAATATGCATTGGTTCATCTAATTTATAAAACTTTTCTAAATTTGCTTGAATAGTAGGATTAGAAGTACGCTCATCATCGAATGGAGAACCTGGAATGGTATGCATCAATGCGAAAGTTAACGTAGCAATGATAAGAATCGTTGCTATCATCATTAAAAAGCGTTTAATAATATACTTCGCCATAAGCAAACTTCCCCCTTAACAAAATTTCGTTTGCATTGCTAGCTCTACCATTACAAGCATTGCACGGTAGGCCTCTAATATATCTTTCGCCTCGAACTTAACTATTGTTGTTCCTTCTATAATTTCACAACCGGGCATAAGAGCTGCCCATTCCGCCTGTCCATAGTTAGCAAACTCAATTCTTAACGTAGGATTTTTTGGTGGTACGAGAGGTTTTATTTGATCACTTTTGCTAATCGCTTCTTCCACCTTTTCTTTCAACAATGCATGTGCCTTTTGCGGATGCAATGTTTTAACGGCAGATCTAGAGATCGATTCTTTCACAACTGCAGTAACCACTCCAGGAATCAGCGCCTCTGCTTCCCTACACGCTCCATCATCCCCAGCAACCATAATAACCGGTACACCAAAGTGACCTGCTACATATGCATTTAATCCCAATTCCCCTATTTCCACATCGTTTATATACATATTTCTTACTCCAAATATCATAGAGTGACTCATAACCCCTGGTTGTCCTGCTCTTGAATGATAGCCAGCAAATACTGCACCTATGTACGATTCATCTAATGAGTGCACCATTGAAAACGGTTTCACATCACCTGTTATTAATGTCGCTTCTGGATGCAATTCCTCTATTAAAATATTATTCATCTTCGAATGACTATCATTCACTAAAACTTCTTTTACTCCACTTGTTAAAGCTCCATCCACAATCGCATTTGCTTCTTGCGTCATTATACGTCGTGCACGTTCATAATTATGTTTTCCCGAGTCTACAAATGTATGATCTGGTAAGCCTGTAATTCCTTCCATGTCAATTGAAAGAAAAATTTTCATATCCTATTCCCCACCCCTTTACTTTTTGCATACAAATTCCAAATCTAGAATAAGTTCTACTTTATCAAAAAATATAGAATATTACAATATTTTTTGAATTTTGAAATATATTAGATTTTCTACAATATAAAAAGCAAATGCGCTTTAATATAAAGGCATTTGCTCATCTAAACTAAAAGTCTTTCATTCTATTATCTCGGTTGCCCTGGGAAAAATTGTTGTTGACCCATTGGTTGACCGAATTGTTGACCCATTTGTTGGCCCATTGGTTGACCGAATTGTTGGCCAAAAGGCTGTTGGAATCCGCCTTGTTGCATCGGGAAAGCTTGCTGAGGTGGATTAACTACTACATTTCGATTTGTTTCAGTCCAGAAATGTTGTGGGACATTGACGATATGCTCTCTGTTCACATTCACAATCGGGTGAATCACCGGTTGCATTCTTGGTAAAAATGAATCCCGCACTCGATATTGTGGAGGACATACTATCGGCTGAGCAGCTGGTTGTTGCCACGGCGATACTTGCCCGCAACCACATTGGTTACCCCATTGTGGCATTTGTCCGCATGAACTACATGAATGACGATTTTGGTTCATGATTAAATCACCTCCTTCTTGCACTTATAGTAGTAAATGCAAAAGCCCCCCCGATAAACTAGACAAACATCTCAGTTCCATGCAAATAAAAAAACTTCCTTTTTTAAGAAGAGTTTGCACTGTACAGGAAAACGGCGTGTGAGTGAGATGAATGAAGCGTCCGCTGGGTGAGCGATGCGAGGAATCATTTGCCTACTAAGGAATAAAGGCTAAAGCGCCACTGTTTAATATTGAATGTTAGGAGATATTTGCAACTGATAAATACCAGTAAATGGTGGAACATGACGAAATGTGGTGCGAACGCGACAAAGCTAACAAAGCAGATGCTTTTTGGAAAGAAACCCTGAATAATGCACCATTATTATTAGCATCTCCCTCCAAGTAAACTTGCTTTATGAAAATTGGTTGCTCTCAGGAGTAATTTGGTTGCTTTCAGACTGAAACTTGTTGCTCTCAGACTGGAACTTGTTGCTTTCGACAGTTGTTCGGTTGCCCTTAGCCATTTATTAGGAATACCCATTCTGCAGCTAAATCCAAGCGATCACTTCATTCAACTCACTACCCAGAAGAGAGCAACCTGTACGATGAGATGACTGTAGCTGTGGTCTTTAAATTGCACTTAATATAGAAAAAAAGAACGTCTCCGAAGAATACGCTCTTTTCGATACTTCCCATATTTATGTGTGTGGTGTTTGTCATGCCATTTGTAACTTTCTTTCCCAACAATCAAATGGGACCTTCAGGAAAGAAAGCATTTTATATTTACTCGTTTTAGCCTATACAAATGGGTAATTGGCGTACGACGAGGTATTACCTTTTGTTATTTCCAGATTTCTTTTGAGATGTCCACGATGTATTTTAGTTTCTCCCACTGTTGCTCTTCAGTAAGTTTGTTGCCATGATGGGTAGAAGCAAAGCCACATTGGGGGCTAATACTTAGTTGATCGAGTGGTACATATTCAGATGCTTCTTTTACACGTGCGATAATATTTTCTTTGTTTTCTAGTTCTCCATTTTTAGAAGTGAATACACCTAATACTACCTTTGCCCCGCCGTTTGGAATATGTGCAAGTGGCTTGAAATCGCCTGAACGATCGTCATCATATTCTAAGAAAAATCCATCTACTTTTTCTTTAGCGAAAAAGGTTGGAGCGATTAGTGCGTAACTTCCTCCGAATGCCCAAGTTGATTGGTAATTTCCACGGCATAAATGAGTCGTCACCACTAAATCTTCCGGCTTATTTTCCAATACACCATTCATGACACGTAGTGCAAGGTCAATTAAAAACGCTCTTTCCTCTTCCTTATAAGGAATATCTGGTGAAGAAAGTCCAGCAATGTACACATCATCTATTTGTAAATATCTTACTCCCGCTTGATAAAATGCTTGAATTGCACCCTGGTATGCTTTAATAATGTCTTTTGCAAAGTCCTCTACATCTGGATAAATATTTTCGTCTCTTATACCAGGATGGAATAGCTGATTTGGACTTGGAATTGTTTGTTTTGCAACTGCACGTCCGTCTACAATTTTGTGGAACTCGATAAAGTCTTGGATAAATGGATGATCTGGGTTAAAAGAAATCTTACCAATGTTTCGAACCTCGTATTTGTCTGTTTCTAATCCTTCGAATTGATATCCCTTTTCAGGAACATATCCTTCAAATCCATTTAGATGTTCTAAAAAGTCTAGATGCCACCAGTCACGTCTAAATTCCCCGTCCGTCACAAGCTCTAAACCAACTTCAAGTTGTTTGTCTACAATACGTTTAATTTCTTTAGTTTCTATTTCTTTTAGCTGCTCTCTCGTGATAGTTCCGGCCTTAAAGTCTTTTCTTGCTTGTAGTAAGTTTTCTGGTCTTAATAAACTCCCAACATGATCTGCTCTGAATGGTGCTGCAATAGCTGTTTTTGTTGTCATAATGATTTCTTCCTCCTTAAATTTGAATTGGAAATCAAATAAAACCCCTTCTTAAAAACAAGAAGAGGTTTACACGTTATAGTAATGATTCTCTTCTTATCTTCAAGCACGAAACGCTTCTGGAATTAGCACAGTACTAAAAGCCTGTTGCTGAGGTATCGTAGGGCCAGTCCCTCCACCTCTCTTGATAAGAAAGTTGTTCTATTTGATTGCTTACTAGATTACAGACTTTTAACTATTCTGTCAATACTGAATTTTAAATAATTCAACACCTCTCTTATAATTGTTTGAAATCTTTAAATTTTGGGTACAACTCTGAAGAAACGGAACCCTTGATATCATTTGATTTCACCTTATTTTATTAGTATAGTTAGACATTTAAAATTATCCATTCTACGAGGGGGAAGTATGAAGAAACTATCTATTACATTTTATATCACTATGGGCTTAGTCATATTAGCCGCAGGGTATGGAGCTCTCCAGCCCGAAAGTTTTGAAACAATTACTACAACTATTAAAAGCTTTGTTGCATCCTCGTTTGGTTGGTACTACATGCTACTAATGACGTTTATGCTAGCACTAAGTATATTTTTTATCTTTAGTCCATACGGAAAAATCCGCTTGGGAAAAGATACAGATCGCCCACAGTTTTCAACGGTGACATGGATTTCTATGTTGTTTTCTGCTGGTATGGGAATTGGGCTTGTTTTTTATGGCGCTGCTGAACCTTTGTCGCATTATGCTATCAATCCAGCAACTGCAGAACCAAATACAGCTGCGGCCTTTAAGGAAGCTCTCCGTCAGTCCTTTTTTCACTGGGGATTTCACGTGTGGGCTATGTACGGGGTTGTTGGATTATCCCTTGCCTTCTTCCAGTTCCGTAAAGATGAACCAGGGTTAATATCAGCAACATTGAAACCGATTTTCGGTAAAAAGATGGAAGGACCATTTGGTATCCTGATAGATGTTCTTGCTATTTTTGCTACTGCGTTTGGTGTAGCTACTTCACTTGGATTTGGTGCCGTTCAAATTAATGCAGGTTTGAACTATCTTTTCGGCATGTCAATTGGAATCGTTTCTCAGATAATTATTGTTGCTATCGTAACGGTTCTGTTTATTGCTTCCGCATGGTCCGGTTTAAGTAAAGGAATTAAATATTTATCGAATACTAACTTAGTATTAGCGCTTGCAATACTTGTTTTTGTTGTCCTTCTCGGTCCAACATTACTCATTTTTGATATGCTCACGGACTCTTTTGGAGGGTATTTAGCCAACATCGTTCAAATGAGTTTACGTACAGCACCACTCAGTCTAACTGATCGCGAGTGGCTGGAAGATTGGACAATCTTTTACTGGGCCTGGTGGATTTCATGGGCTCCATTTGTAAGTATGTTTATAGCTCGTGTATCAAAAGGGAGAACGATTAAAGAGTTTGTTACTGCCGTATTGGTTGCGCCAACGATACTTGGAGCAATTTGGTTTTCCGCTTTCGGTTCAACTGCCATTGATATGCAAAAAAGAGGCGTCGCTGATTTAGCGAAAGCGTCTACTGAGTTGACTATATTTGAAATGTTCCATGCAATGCCCTTGGCGACAATTGTATCGATTTTTGCCGTGGTACTTATTGCATGCTTTTTCATCACATCGGCCGATTCTGCCACCTTTGTTCTCGGTATGCTCTCAACAAATGGCTCATTGACTCCGCCAAATAAAGTAAAACTTATTTGGGGAATTACCTTGTCAGTCATCGCAACCATTTTGTTAGCCGTTAACGGACTCGATGCATTGCAGAATACCATCATTATTGCAGCTTTACCTTTTTCTTTTGTGATGCTTTTCATGATCGCCTCTTTAATAATGGGATTAAGAAAAGAAGTGAGGCAAACAAAAACCAAAAAGTAAAAAAAGTAAAATGCCAAGGACTAACCATATTCCCTTGGCATTTTACTTTTGTATACGAATAATTACGGAATGATTTTGAATACATAGAGTGAATTATGAGATAATAGAGACTGCAAGGGGGTTTTAGTATGATCCGAACAATTGGAAGAACTACCAACCAAGAAATAATCAGCGATTTTCAGCTGGAGGATATAAAAGAGAAAATGTTCGAATGGTATTGGGTTGATATTGGTGAACCTACAAAAGAAGAGGAAATATTACTTAGCTCCTTCTTTCATTTTCATCCACTTGCAATTGAAGACTGTTTGTTTAGACTTCAACGGCCAAAAGTGGATCATTATGATGGCCATTCTTTTTTTGTGTTGCATACATTTAACGAAGAAACACTGGAAGCAGAGGAACTAAATTTGTTTGTTGGAGAAAACTTTATAGTTACTTTCCATTTTCTTCCTATGCATGAATTAGATCAAGCACGCGAACGTATTGTGGAAAATTCAAAATGGTGGAACCGCGGAGCGATGCATGCAACTTATCATATTGTTGATAAAGTGGTGGATGCATATTTTCCGATTGTCTATAAAATTGAAGATTATTTAAACGATATAGAAGATAAGCTATCCTCCGATGTATACCATTTATCCTTAGATCAAGTGTTTGACCTACGAAGTGATTTATTGAGATTGCGACGAACAATTCTTCCAATGCGAGATTTAATCTACAGAGTGTTGAATTCTGAACGTGTCAATCTGCAACAAACTGAAAAAGCCTACTTTGGGGACATTTACGATCACCTATTAAAGCTTGCCGATATGGTGGAATCGAACAGAGAGCTAACAGCTGATATTCGAGATAGTCAAATGTCCATCAACTCGAGTCAGATGAATCGAATTATGATGATTTTAACGACTGTTTCCACCGTTTTCATCCCTTTAACATTTATCGCTGGAGTATACGGAATGAATTTCACGAATATGCCAGAACTTGAATGGCGTTATAGCTATTTTATTGTGCTTGGTATTATGTTAATTATTGCAGTATCGATGCTTGCTTGGTTTAAATACAGAGGCTGGTTTAACTTATTCAAAAACTAACTTAATGAGGTGAAATGTTGATAGAAATAGAAGGAACATTTAATCGTGCACTTGTTTTTACGAATACAATTGAGGAGACGGCAAAGCGTCAAGTAGAAGAGCTTTGTAGCCTTCCCTTTTTACAAGATACGAAAATACGCATGATGCCGGATCTTCATGCTGGGAAAGGCTGTACCGTTGGAACAACGATGACGATTTCAGACAAAGTTGTACCTAATTTTGTTGGAGTCGACTTAGGATGCGGTATGATTTGTGCAAAACTAGAGCTTAAAAGAGAAGATGTTAACTTCGAAAAGCTAGATAAAACGATTAAAAAAAACGTCCCAAGCGGAACGCGAATTCGAAACAAGGAACATCGTCATACAATAGAAATACCATTTGCAGAGGTTGCTGCTCCTATTAATGAAAGTCGCGCTCGTTTGAGTCTAGGAACTCTTGGCGGTGGAAATCATTTTATTGAACTGAACGAAGGAAATGACGGCAGTATCTATTTAGTTATTCACTCGGGAAGTAGAAATTTAGGAAAACAAATTGCGGAACATTATCAGCAAGTTGCCCATCAATCTCTGGGGGATTCTGTTCCGAAAGATTTAGCATATGTAGAAGGTCAAAATATGAAAGATTATTTATGGGATCTTTCCATTGCACAAAAGTACGCAGCACTTAATCGTAAAACGATGGCTGATGTCATTTGTAGGGGGATGAATTGGAAGATTGAATCAGTATTCGACACGATTCATAATTATATCGATTTAGACAATATGATTTTACGTAAAGGTGCTATTTCTGCACAGGATGGAGAAATTGTCATTA
Source organism: Psychrobacillus sp. NPDC093180 (assembly GCF_044754065.1). Lineage (NCBI taxonomy): Bacteria > Bacillati > Bacillota > Bacilli > Caryophanales > Bacillaceae > Psychrobacillus > Psychrobacillus sp. NPDC093180. The sequence continues at coordinate 118,322 of NZ_JBIVOJ010000011.1, forward strand.
TTCCGATGAATATGCGAGATGGTTCATTAATCTGTCGAGGAAAAGGCAATCCTGATTGGAATTATTCTGGTCCACATGGTGCAGGTCGTATTATGAGCCGTTCCCAAGCCAGAAAGCTCGTGGCATTGGAGGACTTTCAGGATTCGATGAAAGACGTGTGGAGTACTTCTGTTCTAGCGAGTACGGTTGATGAATCACCATTCGCTTATAAAGATATGCAAGACATACTTGCACATGTTGAGGATACTGTAGATGTGTTAGAAGTGATTAAACCAATTTACAACTATAAAGCACATTAATCTAGAAAGGGGCAAGATGCTTCGTTCCAAGGCATCCTCTCTTCATAGTTATTAGTGTGCTTCGGACACCCAATCAGCTATATCATTAACATGTAAATCTTAAAAGGGATGGAAAAGGGCTTGCCCATTTTCATCCCTTTTCTCTGTAATCCCATGGCTGTCGATGGCCCGTCGCCCGTTTAAAACACTCGAAGTCAATTTGACTTTGTATTAGGTTAACTAATGAAAAAATACTTTCTAACTTTTAGAACAGCACCCGAAGATACAATTTCGGTTGCTTTTTGCCCCATCTGATAGTTATCACTAACATCTTCCAAATATGCACTTCGCACAATATCCAGAATCTTGAATACTCCTTTTATTGATTACTTTTCTCGAAGCAGTAGCCTTCCATCCAACAAATGAAATATTGGTAACGTGTTGTATACTTAAATAAGATATAATTCACTGCTCTGTATATTCAGATATAACACTGGAAATCTAATACTTTTCAGAGTCTAAGGAGTGACAACAATGAAAGAAAAACAAAATTCCAACTTAAAAAATAGCCTTTTCTCACTGTCTATGATTTTATCTATTATTGGTGTGAGATTAGTTGATCAATATATCTATGAAATGAGCATCTGGCTCGGTTTAATAGTGGTTGTTCTTTTGACTACGGTATTAAATAAATTAATTGACTCTATACCGAAGCTTGACAAGGAAATAACTCCAAAAACCAAAATTACACTGAATATCTCATCTTTAGCAGTCATCTGCATTCTTTTTTACACGTTTACTCTGTAATCAAAAAATAAACATGTAGATTAGTTTATAACTTTAAAGCACATTAAGAAGGAGTTGACATGGTCAGCTCCTTATTGATTGTTGGTCCAGTAATAAAACAACGCGGCAAAAGTTAATTTTTCTATATGAGATAAATCAGAAGCCAGCGATACATGCGTGTTCATCGCTTGTGCTTCAAACGCTGGGTGTGTTGCATAAGGAAACATACCAAAACGGTAGGTTGCCAGGCGTTTTCCCTCAAAGTTATTTACGTCTATATCTCCATATGCACTTTTTGCTTTCATTTCGTGCATTTTTTCATTATTAGCATCGAAAATAATCGCTCTATTTTTCACGGAAGCAATTGGCATAACGATTGTAGAAATAAGTGTTTTTGTTTGGTCATATACGCTCATTTGCATAAACTTGAATTTGTTTCTAATGGAAAATTGACTAACAACTTTCCCATCCATTGTCCTCAAATCATATGTAATTGGAAAAAATAATCCACTTTTAAAAATAGCAAAGGTAGTTAGTTTACGCTTTAGTGGTTCATCCTTTGTCGGTGTAATCATGTAAAGCCGTTCTCCTGTATGAGAAACTAAGTAACTATTAGGAATGAGCGATACATCATTTTGAAAGTTTAACTCATTAACAGGAAATTCGATCGAATAATATTCGCTATCTATTTTCTTCTCATCTGGTAACTTTTCTGCAGCATGCTGAAAAAAGTAAGAAGTACCTAACAGCATGCATACTGAAAATCCTAACATAAAATGAGTCTCGAAATCTTTCCACATAACATCTTTAAAAATAAAAACTAGCGCTATATAGATGACTAATGTTAACAATGAACCTAACTTCGTATACTTTGCCGTCCGTTCATATATATGCTTCATTTGCAACACCTCTACAAATACATACGATTGAACATTCTTATAGTTTCACAAAAAACTTTAGAAGCTATATCTTTATAACTTCTAAAGTGAATTTTACGGATTTTTCAATGCCCGCCCAAATATTCTTTTTAATAAGTAACCTAAACCGTATAAACAGATGAATACAAAAAGGACTAATAACATTGTTTCCAAAGGGTAGGATAAAGAAAGTGGATCTAAGAAAATCTGAAACAACACAAGTAAATAAATAATTCCAGCACCACCTGTTAGTAATACTATCCCGATTATAGCTACTTGAGGGAAAGAAAGCTTCTTTATGTGTTGCCGATGTTTTACTAACTCCAGAATTATTACAAAAGCTATAATGATAAAGGTGATTGTCAGTTCCTTAATATACATAGAATTGATCAAATAAACGACGAGCAGCATAATCAAAATATATTTATAAAGTTCGTCGATTCGCTTTAACATGCGATCACTTCCTACTCTTCTAGTATCTCATCTCCATGCGTTGTCTACGATGTAAGCGTCTAGCAGGTCCCGTTTCAAATAATCGAATTTCCTCTTTCGTTTCTGGATGAATACCTTTTACTGGAATAGGTTTATTGTTTTCATCCACCGCTACCATTGTTACAAAAGACTCGGTCGTTAGCTTTTCTTCCCCAGTTAAAACATTTGTTGATGTTACACGTACATATACTTCCATGGAAGAACGGCCAGTCGAGGAAACAATTGCATCTAATTCAATTACATCCCCTACTCTTGCGGAAGAAACAAAATCTACTGAATCTATAGATGCTGTTACAACAGCTCCTTTTGCATGCTTCATTGCCGTAATTGCCGCAATTTCATCGATATAGGCAAGTACTTTTCCACCGAAAATTGTTTGATGATGGTTTGTGTCTGGTGGAAGGACTAAATGGGTTTGAATTGTTCTAGATTGGCTCATCGGATTTGTTTTCATATTTATTGCTCCTTTTAATCGTCTGTTTCATTGATAGTATACCATGATGTTTAATTGGTACCGGAAGACGCTGCTACACTCGTTGCCGCAATAGTAGAAATCATCATCGCTTGTTGCGCTTGCAAAATAAGTTCTAATGAGGTTGCCATCGAAATTGCGGCAGTTGTATATATATCTTTTGATGATCTTAAAGAAAGTCCAAAAGCTATTGGCAGTGCAGATTCTTTATACCAGGAAAACAACTTCATATTTGCGATTGATTCGTAAGTAGTCACGATCTCATTTAACTGATCTTCCTCTAATTTTAGGGCAGCCATAAATCCAATAATCGGATATTGTGGAGCCGACGTTTTTATTTTGACAGTTTTTAACCCATCCCGAATAATAACTGCTCGTTGTATTAAGCTTTCTTCATAATTGGGACTCGTATATGTTAATACCTGGGACATCCATTGTAATTCATTTCCTGCGTAAAACTTATAATCTTTCAGCTGTTTGTAATACCTATTCATCGTTTCCGCACGAAGAGCAGTGTCACCTTCCAGCTTTCCTAAAAACATTGCATAAGGATAGTCATCTGTAGATGTTAAAAAACGATGATGTTTTTTCATATCTGCCATTAGTTGTTCTGCACGCTTTATTTCTCCTGACCAATTCTCTTTGTCATCAGACATCATTAACGCGGCTAAATACGCATAGCTATTCATCTTAAAAGATGCTGCTTTTAATGCCTCTGCTTTTACTATAAGCAAATCGACCGCTTGTTTCGGTTCCATATCACTTACATCGAGCGTAGATACGAAAAGAGGATGTAAGTGAGAACGCAATGGACTAAACATGCCTACACTTTTTTTAATATGCGTTGAAATCTCATTGTATCTTTTTTCGTTAAATTCTCTCTCTAATGTTACATAATACCCTGCAAGTGATAATGTTACTCTCTTATCTACCGTCCATCCTAAAACTTTTTTAAGTGCATTATATGTTCGTTCGATTTTTTCATTTACCATCATCTTCACTCACTCCTTTTCTTTTTTACGGAATTTGCACTATAATGGTTTCACGCTTTGATATAATTATTTTAACTCATAAAAGTAGGTGGCAATCATGCGTATAAATAAATTTTTAAGTGAAGCCGGCATTGTATCTCGCCGAGGAGCGGACAAGTGGATCACAGATGGAAGAGTCATGATAAATGGAAAGCAAGCAGAGTTAGGTAGTCAAGTAGAAGCCGGAGATGATGTACAGGTAGACGGAAAACCAATTGTTGTGGAACAACCACTAGTGTACCTTGTTTTAAATAAGCCTGTAGGCATCACAAGCACTACGGAACGCCATATTAAAGGAAACATCGTCGACTATGTGAATCATCCACTTCGCATTTTCCATATAGGTCGATTAGATAAAGACTCTGATGGCCTCATCCTATTAACGAATGATGGTGATATCGTAAATGAAATTCTTCGTGCCGAAAAAGGTCATGAAAAAGAATATGTTGTCACAGTCAATGAAAAAATTACAGATACTTTTTTAGCGAAAATGGCGGCAGGAGTTAACATCCTTGGAACGAAGACCCTTCCTTGTAAAGTAAGAAAGTTAGGACCCAATACGTTTAACATTATCTTAACGCAAGGTCTAAATAGACAAATTAGAAGAATGTGTTCTGCACTTGGCTTTACTGTAAAACGATTACAACGCATTCGAATTATGAATATTACAATTGAAGGACTTCCTATTGGAGAATGGAGAGAGTTGACGGAAAACGAGAAAAAAGAATTATTCACGACACTTGACTATTCCCCTAAACGGTAATTGCAGAAACATCTGATACTGTTTTAATCATTTGACATAACACCAAAAGGTTTCATATAATAAACAAAACGAAACTAAAAGGTTTCATATTCAAAATGAAAGCAGGGAAATCGATGGAAAATACATTACCAGATATCACGCAAACAATCGTATTAAATGCGCCCATTCAAAAAGTATGGGATACAGTAACAACATCCGAGGGCATTGCCTCATGGTTTATGCCAAATGACTTTAAACTAGAAGTAGGCCATGAATTTCATATTCAATCACCTTTCGGACCATCTCCTTGCAAAGTAACAGAAGTAGATGCTCCTAATAAGCTTACATTTATATGGGATACAGATGGTTGGGTCGTATCCTTTATTTTAAAAGAATTAGGGAATCAAACGGAGTTCACGCTCATACACGGTGGGTGGAAACAGCCGGATGCAATCATTCCAAAAGCAAATCAAAAAAGCGCTATTATTCGTGAAACAATGTCTCAAGGTTGGGTAGGCATTGTCCAAAACGGTTTGCGAAAGGCTGTTGAAAATTAATTGTCCTCCTCTGCACAAAAATATGATGTGTTTCAAGCAATAGCAGACCCAACGAGGAGAGAAGTTTTAAAGCTACTCGCTCATAAAGAACTTCCTATATCGGAAATTACTTCCCACTTTCCGATGAGTCGTACAGCAATTGCCAAGCATCTTCATATACTTTCAGAAGCCAATTTAGTGAGCGGACAAAAAGTCGGTAGAGAAAAAAGATATCATCTACAACCAGAAACCTTTCAGGAGTTAAGAGATTGGCTTTCTTATTATGATCAATTTTGGAATAATAAGTTGTCTATGTTGAAATATGTAGTCGAAGACGAAGAAGATTGCAGAAGTAACATAGAGACCGATTGAATATTATCACGAGTTTCATTTCCTAGCGTAACATTCAAAAATGACTATCCAATTTTATATTGATTGGATAGTCATTTTTTGTTGCATATTTATTATTTTCGACTGATGTAATCTTAGTGAATATAAAATCCTTTAAAAAAGACAGGATTTTATATTAGATAGATGGAATATTAACATATAAAAAATTTATAGGGGTGTTTTATGAATAATCCTATCTTAAATCAAATCGGAACAGTATTTATTCCGGTAAGCAATATAGAGAACGCGAGAGATTGGTACTCTGATATTTTAGGATTAAAAACAGAAGGAAAAATTCAGTTTGGTCATCTTTACGTTATTCCTATGGAAGGTACAGGGATTGTATTGGATAGCAAAATTTATTCAGAGGAAAGAATATTTAAAACACCAGCATTCCACTTAAATACTAAAAATATTGAAGAAGCATTTCATTATATGCGTAATAAGGGTGTAAATTTGACTACAGATATAGAACATAATCATTATTTTAATTTCAAAGACCCTGATGGAAATGAAATAATGATTTGTGAATGTTAGTTTTAAGTTTAAGGGTGTTTTAATAAAATAGCCCAGTTAAAGACACTGGGCTATTTGTGAGATATATTGTGAGTTCTAATAATTCGATGGAAACCAAAACATTATGCATATTATCGGTCTTTTTTCGTTATTATGAATTACCAGCTACACGTTTTTCAAGTGCTTGAAATAATTTCTTTTTGTCTACATTTGGTCGAATTGTTTCCAGTTGTTCTAATGCTATTTTTGCACCGTAATCCATTCCCTGGCAGCCTGCAAGTAATACAAGATCACCTTCTTCAATGTTCTGTAGGCCTTGTTCTATTGCACTTGGCAACTCCTCATATAAACGAACATTAATTCCTGCCTCTTCCATTACCTCTTCAAATACTGCAAGTTCGCTATCGGAGACAACATCCTTTTGAGTTACATGCGAACGGCTTAATGTAGCTATCACTTCATGTATCCCTAGTCTAGGCGCCCATTTCGCAATTGTCTCCGCATTCTCTCTATTCACGGTAACTCCTCGATCTCCTCTTATTGCATACACAAGACAAATACGGTTAAAATCCATTCTTTCTAATGTACCTAACGTAATATCTATGTTCCCGCTATTTGCAAAGTGGTCATCGATAATTTTAAAATCATCTTCAAAGATAATTTCGAAACGGCGTTCCACTCCCACAAACTCTTTTAGGCTCTTTTGAATCGTTTCAACAGGCACTTCGCATAATAAGCCAATAATGATACTAACGATTGAATTATATACAGAATGGAAACCTGGTGTAGAAAGTTCAATTTGGAATTGTTGTTTTGGAATCACAAGATCCTTCGTAACTATATCTTTAGAGATGACTACTGTGAATTTTGCTCGACCAGTTGATAAATCGAGGTTTTTGCAAGTTACATCTGCAGACTGTTCTTCCACACCATAAGTGATGACTTCCGCTTTTGTTTGGTTTACAAGAGAGGCCGAATACGTATCATCTAAGTTTAAGATTGCTACTTTATCCTCACCAGCGTTACGAATAAGACTAGATTTATGTTCAAAATAATTTTCAAATGACGAATGTAAATCGATATGCTCGCGACTAATATTATTCAAAGTAACAATATCAAAATCCACGCAGCCTACACGATTCAATTCAAGTGCGGATGAAGACACCTCCATCGTCGCATGTGATACATCCTCTTCCACCATTTGTGCATAAAACCGTTGTAAATCTAAAGATTCAGGTGTCGTCAGCTCAGATGGTTCCGCATAATCACCGATTTTCACCACAACGGTGCCCATTAATCCTGTTTTCAAACCGTGGTTTTCTAATATAGCATTTGTCATAAACGAAGTGGATGTCTTCCCGTTTGTCGCAGTAATGCCAATCGTTTTTAATTTTCTTGTTGGGTGATCATAAAATGCATCTGCAAGTGTGGCAAGTGCAATTCGACCGTTTTCTACTTTGTACTGAGGTACTTCCAAACCTTCTATAAAGTCCTCTACTACAAGTGCTACCGCTCCATTTTCAACTGCTTGTCCAGCAAACTGGTGTCCATCTACCTTAAACCCTTTTATACAAACAAACACTTGTCCTTCTTTCACCTTACGTGAATTATAAGCAAGTCCTGTTATATCTATTTGTTTTGCATTTTTTACTTCAGTTATCTTGATATGTTCCATTAACTTGATTATTTCCATTAATGTGGCCACCTTTTTGTGAAATCATTGTATATTTCAGTTTACCCCAATTTACAAAAGAAGAAAACCGAGAAGAACGTCCCTTCTCGGTTTTAAATTGCTTCGTTATAATGTTCTTTACAAAAAGCAAGAACTTCCACTTCTTCTTCCTCTTCAAGTCCAAAGTCTAGCACTTTGCCATTGCTTCGATTCAAGAAATGGTATTGTACGATTCTTTCTTCCGTTTCTACAACTGCTAAAATTACTCGTAAATCCAATGAGCTGTCCTCATCAAATAACTCGTCATCTTCCGGCACTTCGATCCCCAATAAAAACTCATAGCGATCACCCGTAATAATGCCTGTTGGGTCTTTTATTTTTTCAACCTCATAGGATGTTATTTTCAAAAAGTCCACCTCCGTTTATACAGTTTATCATGTTTTGTAAATAAAATAATCCAATTTATATGTTATTGCTATAAAGATTATATATAGAAGAAGAGGAAAAACCCATGAAACACAGTTCCACTTGTCTCCTACATACTAGTATTCGGAAAAGCGCTGTATTCTATTCTTTTTACCGTTATCCATATAAAAAAGTAAGAAACGAAAAAATCAATTTAATCTGCCCTCTATTTCACTCATAATCTTATATGCGCCACTAGAAATATTTGCACACACCGCAAGGCTAACATCTATTTCTGGATAATAGGATGAATGAAAGCTTACCCCGGGATCATATCCCATCAAATGATACTTAAAAATAGTATCCTCTTTTTTCTTTATCCATACCCCATAGCCATAATAATCATCCGCTTCTTCCTGTACATGAGGTGTCAACAATGTTTTCGTCAATGACTCGCTTAATAATCTATAATTCACAAGAGCATCCCAAAACTTCAGCATATCCCCTACCGTTACAAAGGCTCCCCCATCTGAACCACCTTGAACAGGAATAGAGTACATATTAGTTTTCCAAGTTCCATCCTCATGCTCTATGTATCCGAGTGCTGTTTTTACTGGAAGCGAGTCTAATGCGAAATAACCTGAATCCGTCATCTCTGCTTTTTCAAAAATGGATTTTTGTACATAATCCTTAAATTCAAGGCCACTTGCTTTTTCGATGATTAAACCGAGCACGATAAAACCAGCATTATTATAGTGAAATTTCTCTCCCGGGCTAAACTTCATTTGGGCATGTTGGAAGAATGGTAAAAAATCTTGAAGACGTCTCATGTGATACATTGGCTTTTCTATCCATAGTTCCTCAAAGTCATCCATTATCTCCTCATCGAAATAGTCAGGAATACCGGAAGTATGAGTCAGAAGATGATGAATTGTAATATTTTCACTGAAATTTGGAAAGGAGATGTCTAGGCATTCCTTTAATTTACTATCGAACGAAAGCTTACCCTCTTCTACAAGTCGGCTAATAGCGACCGCTGTAAATATTTTGCATCCCGATGCTATTCCAAATCGTGTGCTTATCTCATTATCTACTTTATCTGCTCGATTGGCATAGCCATAACTACTTTTAGCAAGCACTTGTTCTCTTTGTTTTACAAGAATGGATCCTGAAAAACCTATTTCTTTTTGAGTATGTTCAATTTGTTCCTTTAAACCATTTCCCATTCAAATCACCCGCTTTGTAATTTTCAAAAAACTATTGGTTCTTCCATTGTACACTATTATTCTTAGTCCTCGTAAAGTCTTAACTAGAATATAAGTCAGGAGTATTCTACAATAGACTTACTAGAAGGAACGGGGAAGGAGAATGCATAAAATGAGTGACTTAAACAAGGAGTTATATAATTTTATCATTGAAAACAAATCAAAAATAACCGAAGATTGGCTAGCAAGTAAGCTTTTGGACAATCCGTCTTATGCTACAACCGATACTGAAGTATTTCTGAGAACTGAAAACGGTTCCCTTATTGAGGCAATTTCCTCCGTTTACATCCAAGATAAAAAGGACTTTCGAGCGTATATAGAAAATCGTGCTTTCCAGGTGGCGGAGATGCGAGTAGAAGAATCCTTTCCTTTATATGAAAGTGTTCACGGGTTCAACAAGGTCAGAAAAATATTCTGGAATTATGTAGAAATGTTTATTGGACAGACCGATGAGAAAGTTTCTGGTATTGAAGTGGCCATTTGGTCTGATTTGATGAATTCGGCTATCGATTATATTGTGGAGATTTTTGCTAAGCACCACCATGAATATTCTCAAAAGATCCTGGTTGCTAATCAGGCATTAATCACAGAACTTAGCAGCACTGTCATTCCTATTAAAGAAGGTATTGGTGTATTGCCACTCGTTGGTAGTATTGATGATGAAAGAGCCAAAATAATATTCGAATCTACTTTAGCCCAAAGCTCATCCAAAAAACTGAAAACTATTTTTATTGATTTTTCAGCAGTACCAGTATTAGATTCGATGGTTGCCAATCAGTTATACCAATTATTAATAGCGCTTAAACTTATCGGTGTAGAAGCGATTTATTCAGGTATTCGCCCAGAATTAGCACAATCTATTCTTTCACTGGAAATCGATTTAACAAGCATTAAAACCTATTCAAGTTTAATGCAAGCTTTGAAAGAGAATTCCAACTAAGAAAGCGACTAATACGGGTAGTGTAGCGTATTAGTCGTTTTCCTTTACTATATTTATTTTTCCATCTTCCGACATACTTATCGTTTGACCATCTGTAAATTCTATTTCAATAGGTGAAGTGATACTTATTTTTTTAGAAAAATACCATCTTCTGTTTGGCGGGACCAATAAAATAAATGTATCCTTACTCCCTAGAAAGTTAAGCTCTTTAGGATCGATATCCACATGTCTTGAAACGTGTACACCAATAGCTTGTAATTGCTCCCCTACCTCCTGGACAAAAGGAGTAGTTATACTGACCTCACTTAGGTTTAAAAGAGAATCAATACTGAAATCACTCCATTTATCTACATGTCGCCTTGCAATTAGTTCGATTATATTGCCTGCCGGATCTTCAAAGTAAAATGCATCTGCATTAAAACGAGAATAGTAAATTTCATCCACTGCATCTTCTCTATTTAATGTAACTCTTTCTTTTGCCCAATACTTTGCAAGGGTAAACTGATTTCCCGGAATATTAATAGCGAAATGGTATACAGTATTGTTAGAAGACTGCTGAAAAGTTAATGTGGACGCACCGATAGATAACTTGAAAAACTCATCCCCTGATTCAACAATAGTAAGCCCTAATACATTTCCATAGAAGCCCTTAAGTTGTTTTAGTTTATCAGTATATAACTTAACTGCTCGAAACATTTTTTCACCCCATTATTTGACGTCTATCAATTCAAAACGCTCACAAACTAAAAGCATATCCTCAGAAAACGTTATTCCTACTTCTTTGAGCTCCTTTGTAAAAAACTCAATATGCACATCACGCCAATACTTGTAGGAACGATCCCCTTCTCCTTCTGCGTATGCAAAATCAACTGAAACCTCATTCATAGGCATTATGCTTACTTCGGAAGTTCGTATGATGCAAATAGGTTCATCTTTGCTGTTTAATACAATACTATAGTCATCTACTTTTGGTAGAGCCTCATTTTCTATCTCATAAAATATATGCCCGGAACAGGTTGCTGATTTTACTCCGTCTACAACAAGTTGTACTAATTCATCTGGACTTCCTCCGAATTGCCATGCACTAACAGATTCAGGCATTTCTTTTCCTTCCCAAAAGGAAGTCCAATAATTTTGCGCTTGTACATTCATTATAAATTCCTCAATTCTTTGTTTCTTTATACTATCAGTATATTAAAACAATTGTACAATTACTATTGCAAATAGTAGGATTACTCTTAATATAAACGATAGAAGGAGTGAATGACCCATGTCTAAAAAGTTATATTATGAAAACCCATATATCCAAACATTTTCTGCTCTAGTCATTAAACAGGAACAGGATTACGTCGTCCTTTCAGAAACTGCATTCTACCCTACTGGTGGTGGACAGCCACATGATACAGGTACATTAAATGGAATTCCGGTTGTGGATGTGGAAATAATCGACGGGGAAATCAGACATTTTCTGGCGGAACCATTACAAGTAAATACAGAAATAGTGGAAGGCTTTATCGACTGGGATAGACGGTTTGATCATATGCAGCAACATGCAGGACAGCATATATTATCCGCTGCATTTGAAAGCTTATTTGGATTCCAAACGATTAGTTTTCACTTAGGAAAAGAAAGCGCAACAATTGATTTAGACACGTCTATTGTTACTGAAGAACAATTAAATGAAGCTGAAAAGCTAGCCAATCAAATCATTATGGAAAATCGACCAATCGACACGAAGTGGGTTACTTTAGAAGAGCTTAAGCAGTACAAGTTACGAAAAGCAACTACTTTAACAGAAGATATACGACTCGTTATCATCCCTGATTTCGATTACAACGCTTGTGGAGGTACCCATCCTGACACAACAGGACAAGTTAGACTTGTTAAAATACTACGAATAGAAAAACAAAAAAGCCATATCCGAGTAGAATTCATTTGCGGAGAAAGGATCCTTACGCATTTACATCGCAAACAACAGGTTTTGCTAAATCTAATAAACACCTTAAATGCACCAGAAGAGAAGCTGCCGGATGCAGCAAAGACATTGCTAGACAACGGAAAAGCTTTTGAAAAACAAATAAATGAATTAAAAGATACGCTCATACATCACGAAGCAAAAGAACTACTATCGAAAGCTGAAGCCTCGATTATTACAGCCACTTTTCATAACCGTACTATTCAAGCATTGCAGAAATTAGCACGGACAGTAGTAACTAGCTCACTTGAAACAACTTGCTTACTTGTTTCGGAAAATGAACACAAACTACAAATAGTAGCTGCAAAAGGCGACTTGGTAGAACAAAGTATGAAAGAATTAGTTGCAAATGTTCTTCCCTACATAAACGGGAAAGGAGGAGGCAATGAAAAAATGGCACAAGGAGGAGGAGATAAAATAATATCCAGCGAACTATTAATAGAAAAAGCACTTTTTTATATTCAATAAGGCAAATCACCGTTCCATAAAAATCCTCCTCCCATATACTAATTTGACAATGTAAGAAAAGGAGGATTTTTGCGTTGAATAATCAATTTCCATTTCCACAAGATCAAAACCCATTTTCTTCAGGCAGTACACGTTTCCCGGGTAATACGATGCCAATGATGCCACCAATAGATCAGTTCCCTGGTCGTTTCCCTGGACAATTTCCCGGGCAATTCCCAGGTCAGCAAGGACCATCGTTTCCCCCTAGTTTTCCACCAGGGCAACAGCATAGTCCAGAGGGGAATCCACCGACTAACCCACCGCCGTCATTTACGCCGCAACGTCAGCAACAATCTATAGGGACTTTTGCGGTGGATGCAGGTTCTATAAGAGGCTGTTTATTTCGAAATACATTTATCTGGCTTGTAAACGGAAGTTCTTTCTGGTTCTTCCCAACATTTGTTGGTAGAAGATCGGTAGCTGGCTTTAGATGGACTGGACGTATGTGGACATATTATGGAACAGATTTAAATAGAATCTCATCTTTTCAATGTTTCTAAAGTAAAACCGGGCAGAGATGCTCGGTTTTTTATGCACGGTTACGGTAAGCCATAAGGGAAGTTTTAATGGAAGAATAGGATCCTATCGCTGCTCCACTGTAGAAAAAACCCATAAAAATACCTGCGGATAAATTATGCGGATGGCTTATAAAAATAGAAATGATAAGTCCAATAGACGTGGCAATAGTCGATATGTATTGCGGTCGAATAGGTAGCATTCTTTTTAATATTTCAGTTAACACAACGATAACTGGCACCGCCCAAAGAGAGTCCCAAATATTCGTGTGTATTATAGGAAATTCTGTCATATCATTTTGTCTCCTTGTTTTCATCTTTCTAATCAGTTTGGACATGTCTTCCTCATTCAATGCAATCCTCTTTTTTATCTTTCTTTACAGATTGCATCAATCGTAGTAAAATATATTTAGCTAGGTAAATATATTTCTTTAACAATTTAAAAAGGAGCCTTTTAATCGATGAACCCACTTTTTCATGAGCTTTTTCAGAAAACACGCTTTTTAACAAATGAAATAAATGTTACTTTAAAAAAACACAATTTATATGCTTCCCAATGGACAGTTCTCTACACCATTCAAAAACATGGGGAAATGTCACTGACACAAATTTGGAAGTATTTAAATGTGGAAGCACCAACCATTACTCGCACTGTTTATCGTTTAGTTGAGCTTGGATGGATTGATATACGTCCTGGAAAAGATCGTCGTGAAAAAATTGTTCGTTTATCAGAAAAGGCTTCTCAGGACTTCTCTGCTATAAAAGAATCTATTTTGGAATTTGAAGATAGAATGGTCGAAGGTCTTACAAAGGAAGAAGAGACTATATTGATCGAGCTATTACGCAAAATTAAATAAGGAGTAATACATGTGAACAAAAAAGAACCTATATGGACAAAAGCATTTATCAGTTTGTTTGCTACAAACTTTTCTATTTTTATTATATTTTATGGTTTAGTATCCGCCCTTCCCCTCTATGCCACAGATGTTTTGTCTCGATCGGATGAAGATGCAGGTTTATTAATGACGATATTTTTAATCTCCGCAATTATAGTGCGACCGTTCTCCGGAAAGATACTGGACTTAATCGGTAAGCGTAAAGTACTTTGGACTACCTTCTTTCTCTACCTGCTATGTACGGCACTCTATTATTTTGTCGAACCCTTTGAGGCTTTATTAGTTTTACGACTTGTACAAGGGATATTCTTTAGTATTGCAACAACTGCTAGTGGATCCTTGGCGGCAGATAATATTCCCATTTCTAGACGCGGCGCAGGACTAGGATATTTTGTTATGTCTACAAACTTAGCTGTTGTTGTAGGGCCTTTCATTACATTAACCATCATTCAATCTTTCTCATATGATGCAATGTTTCTTACATTGACTGCCTTACTTATTATCGGTGCTATAGCAGCTTTAATGATACCAGCTGATGAGAAACCTACTACTCCTTCTGCAAAAACTCGTTTGACTTGGAATGACCTTTTTGAGAAAAAGGCATTGCCTATTGCACTCAATGCTTGTATAGTTGGTTTTTCTTATGCTAGTGTTCTATCTTATTTGTCGATTTATTCACAACAAAAAGGAGTGCTGCATTTAACAAGTAGTTTTTTTGCAATATTTGCTATTGTGATGCTAGTAACTCGACCGTATACTGGACGAATTTTTGATGAAAAAGGACCGAAGTATATAATTATTCCTGGTTTACTTTCTTTCGTTATCGGACTAATTTTACTTGCTTTGATGAACTCACCTTTCCTATTTTTACTATCAGGAGCGTTTATCGGACTTGGTTATGGAGCCGTCGTGCCTAGCTTTCAAACACTTGCTATCCAATCTACAACGCACGCCAGAAGCGGATATGCGACTGCTACATTCTTCACATTATTTGATACGGGACTAGCAGTAGGATCTTTTATTCTCGGAATGATCGCTACCCAATTTGGCTATCAAAATCTATATTTATTGTCTAGCGTATTTGTTATTTTGGCACTTATTTTGTTTATGGGAATACAAAAGAAGAAAGACCGTTTAGCGTAAAAAGCTAAACGGTTTTTCTTTTCCAATTTATCCCGCATTAACGGGCAGTAAGACTTCCACTTCAAGATTTAAGAAAAGCGAAAAGATAAGTGGGAGCTGGCGGGGACTAAAAGCGCGACGTCCATGTCACAACGTCCCCACTAGCAAGCCCTGTGCGCCGAAAAGTCCCCACTGATTGAAGTTTCACTTTATTCGTTCATTTATGAATATAATCCCTCTATTTGGCAAGACTTGAATGGACTTATATTGAGGAGGGAATTCAGGTGAAGAAACAATATATTAGCTTATACGTTTTAATAATAGCCATACTAAGTGGATGCAGCTTTCCATTAGCAGGAGCAGATTCAAATGAACAAGTACAAGTTTCACTTCTTAACACAGAGGGGAAAGAAGTAGGTCAGGCCACTCTCACAGATCAAGCAAAAGGCGTTCATATTTTCATAAAAGCAGAGGGGCTATCACCAGGAGTGAAAGCTATCCACTTCCATGAAACTGCGCTATGTGAAAAACCAGATTTTAAAACTGCGGGAGCTCATTTTAATCCTACGCATAAAGAGCATGGTTTTCAAAATCCAAAAGGCTATCACTTAGGGGATTTGCCTAACATCGAAGTCGATGCTAATGGTACAGTAGAATTAGAAACAGTATCACCGGCAGTTGTATTAGCTGCAGGAAAAAGTAACTCTCTACTAGACGCGGATGGTAGCTCTATTATTATTCATGAAAATGCGGATGATTATAAGACAGATCCTTCCGGTAATTCAGGAGATCGAATAGTTTGTGGGGAAATTAAGAAATAGGTTGGAAGGTGAATTGGATGAAAAAAATAGGCTGGTTGCTACTTTTAGTTGTTGCCATTTTCTTTTCTAGACCTTTATGGGAACAGCATGCTGCAAAATATGTAGACCTTACTTTTTTAGAACCTGTAGATGAATGGATTGATTCAATAGAGGTCATGGACTATTTGAACGAAGCTAAAGCATACTGGAAAGAAATAAAAGAGGAACCAGCCACAAATATTTCTTCCAATCAGCAAACAACACCCGGTGAAGGAATCGAATTAGATCAAATTACCATCGGAATGAAGAAAAGTGACATTGAGAAAATTCATGGCAATGCAAAACGAGTGAGCTTGAATGAATATAATTTAGTTTGGCATACCTACCATGAAGAATATCAAAACTTTATGATGGTTTCATACGATAACAAAAATACAGTGAATGCCATGTTTACCAATCAACCTTCCGATTCTTCATTTTTAAGTTTAAGTATGGATAGTACTAGAGATGAAGTTCTTGCTAAGTTAGGAGAACCGATTAAAAAATTAAAAAAGGGAAATATCATCTATATATTACCTGATGCAGGCGAATATGATTTGTACCTTATCGATCATAATTATGTGACATTCTTTTACGACTTACATGAAAATAACACAATTACCGCCATTCAAATTATGAAAGAATCTGTGGAAAAAAATCAATCTAAGACTTTTGGAGAACCTTCGGAGGAACTAAAGACAGGATTCGAGTTTCAGCTTTTTGACTTAACAAATTCTGCTCGGGTCATTAGAGGTTTGTCTATTCTGACGTATGATGAAGCTGTGAGTAACACAGCTCGTAAGCATAGCGAGGATATGGCCATTCACAATTACTTTAGTCATGAGAATTTAAAAGGGAAATCTCCTTTTGATCGACTAGAGGAGGACGGTTTAACTTTTTCTTACGCAGGGGAGAACTTAGCTTATGGACAAACTAGTAGTATTTTTGCCCATGAAGGTTTGATGAATTCTATTGGACACCGGAAAAACATACTAAATGCGGATTATCGAAATCTAGGTGTAGGTACCGCCTTTAACAAAGACGCTACTCCTTACTATACGGAAAACTTTTTCACCAAGTAAGAAAGAGCAACCAAGACGACATAAACTCTACTGAAAGCGTCTAAAAAATTGGGGCTATCCTTTTAAGATAGCCCCTTTCGTTATTTTATGTGTTTTAGCGCTTCTCTTTTACTTAACGGTGCAAGCTTAGTATTTTCTACAAACTGACGAACAACCTCTGGGCTTGTTTTTGCATATTCTCTTAGCACCCAACCAATTGCTTTCTGAATAAAAAACTCTTTCGAGGTAGCATGTCGATTAATTGTCGCAAACAATAATTCTTCATTCGTCTCTTGCTTATACTTTAACTGATGCAAAATGGAGGCACGGTTTGTCCACATATTTTCAGACTTAGCCCACTCCATCATGACAGCCTCTCCTTCTACTCTATCCACTTTCACAATATCCCCAACAATTTTAGGGGCAATAGCATCTACACTATCCCACCAAGAATTTGTTTCAATGAGCTTTAAACAAAAAGGTAGATCTTCGATTGTTAACTGCTTTTGGTATTTTGCAAGTAATTCAATCGCTACGTAATGATATTCTCGTTCCTTTAATTGGAAAAGTGCCCATACTTCCTCCTGTACCGTGTTCAAACTAGGAAGCTCATTCTCTTTCACGAGTGCTCTAAACAACATTCTCCTTTCTGGCGTTTTAATGCCTAGAAAAGGAAAATGGTTTTTCATATATGCGGCCATGGAAACTGCATTTTCTTCATTTCGATGAGGCTCCATATAGCTTTTTACAAGTTCAATTGACCATTTCATTTTAAGTGAAATCCTTTACTCGCTAGAAATTCACGGATATGTGGACGACGCGGGCTTTCTAGAAACTCTGCCATTTGTTGTGTCCAATTTGCTGTTTTTTGATTTGAACCACGGTTTGCGTAATATTCCTCCATCGTGTGATCATATTCCATTAATAGCGATTCATATTTTGCATTATCATAACTATTTTCGTGTAATACCGCAGCAACTGGAAGACGAGGCTTTACTTCATTTTGTTGATCTGGCACACCTAAAGTAATAGCGAATAGCGGGAAAACACCTTCCGGCAAGTCCACTAATTGACTAATTTCTGTAGGTGCATTGCGCACACCACCTATGAAGCAAATTCCGAATCCTTTCGATTCTGCAGCAATCACTAAATTTTGTGCAAACAAAGCAACATCGACTGCTCCAACTAAAACATTTTCGGTTGTATCAATTACAATCTCTGTATTATGCAGTTTCCCCGCTGCTTGAAGTCGGTGAAAGTCGGCGCATAGTAATAATGCTGCCCCTGCTGTCTCAAATTGTTTTGGGTTTTGTGAAAGTCTACCCAGTTCCTCTTTTTTCGCTGCGTCTGTAACCCAAATGACACTATATGCTTGTACGAAATGAGAACTCGCTGCATGTTGTGCAGTTTCAACTAACGCAAAGACCTCTTCTTTCGTGAGTGTGTAGTCTTTATACTTTCGAACGGATGCATGGGAACGGAGTAATTTTTCTACCATTTGTCAAAACCTCTTTCATTTTTAATTGTTATCTTTAAGTATATCGAAAAAAATGAAAAGAGTGGACAAAAGAGCCTTCCATAGACACTTCCATCCACCCTGTATACCTAAACAATTTAGAATGCAAATAGCACAATAAAATAGACAACCATTGCTGCTAGTCCAAGTGGGAACCCAAACTTCGCCCATTCTTTACTTTGAATACCTAGTTTACCTGCAGAAATAATATTCGGGATATTCCCAGGAATAAGCATTCCTCCACTAATCATAAGCCCAAGAAGAATCGCTCGAATTGTTTCTTCACTCATAGCTGGACTAATTTCAGCCGCGGCTAACGTAGCATTATCCAAAACAGCTGAAATCATATTGATCCAATACAAAATAGCTGGGTGTAAATCAAGCAAGTAATTATTAATTAATGGTTCAAAACCTGCTCCAAGCAATGTTAATCCCATTACAAACAAATAAATTTTAACGGTTCGAATAATGATTTCTTTATATGACTCGCTTTCTTGGTTACTAGATAAGCCATCTTCGTTTTGTTTTGGCTTTACGAGTACAGCAGCTAATATCCCGAAAATGATAACAGCGGAAATAATTTCTGGTCCAATTAAACGGATTAGATAGAAAAAGTCTTGATCTAATCTACTAATAGCAATCGTTGAAAGTGGTTCTCCGATTGGAGTTAAAGCTGCTCCAAGACCGATTGAAAAACAAGCCAATACAACAAGCCTTACCTCTGATTTACGGTCCAGTTTAATCACACTTACGATCAATACTAATACTAAAGCAGCAATAATTGCCGTTATCACACTGGAAATCAGCCCTAGAATAATAACAATCAGTGCACTAAATAACCTGAAAGGCATTGCATTACTTATACCTAGAATCCCTTTTTCTAAAGGAGTTTGTAGCCATTTAAACAATAATCCTGCCACTAAAACAGCGAGCGTTATTTTAATAGGATCTTCTAATGCTTTTATAATTAGAGACATGTCCAATACGCCACTAACAATAGCCGCTGCGATACCCATGATGAATAAAAATACCTCTAAGTTATGCTCTACGTATTTTACACTAAAAGGTAAAAACAGTACGAACAAAAGTATTATAATTAAACCAATAATCATTGCTATGTAATCTTCCCTTCCAACTAGACATATCCAAACAATATTAAAAAATATCAATATTAGTAGTTTAACATAATTATAGCAATATTCGAACTAATATTTTTCTCTCTTAAACAATATATTAGCCTCTTTTCATTAAGAAAAGCGAATAAGAAGTTTTTGCCTTCCCATTCGCTCATTATTATACTTATAGCAGTCTATATTCTTCCTCTGTAAATGCACGAGACCTTGTTAAGAAACGCTTCCCCTCTACTCCTTCAAGAGAAAACATTCCCCCTCGACCTTCCACCACGTCAATGATTAACTGCGTATGCTTCCAGTAATCGAACTGGCTTTTATGCATATAAAACGGAACTTCTCCAATTTTGCCTAATAATACATCCTGATCCCCAATAATAAGGTCTCCATCAGGATAGCACATCGGAGAAGAACCATCGCAGCAACCACCTGACTGATGAAACATTAATGAACCATGCTTACTTTCCAATAATTCGATAAGTTCCAGTGCAGCTTCTGTAGCAATTACACGCTCAACCATCTACATGCACCTCCTTCTCATCAAAAGAAGCCAAGCTTGTTTTCACTATAGCTCACAAGAAGATTCTTTGTTTGTTGATAGTGACTTAACATCATCAAATGGTTTTCACGACCTACTCCAGACATTTTATATCCACCAAATGCAGCATGCGCAGGATATTGATGGTAGCAGTTTGTCCATACACGACCTGCTTGAATGCCACGACCAAAACGGTATGCCGTATTCATATCTCTTGTCCAAATACCAGATCCTAACCCATATAATGTGTCATTTGCAATTTCTAATGCTTCTTCTTTTGTCTTGAAAGTTGTTACGGATACTACCGGTCCGAAAATTTCCTCTTGGAAAATGCGCATTTTGTTGTTCCCTTTGAATACAGTCGGTTTAATATAGTACCCTTCTGCAAGCTCGCCTTCAAGTGTGTTACGTCCTCCGCCGATTAAGCACTCTGCGCCTTCTTGTTTACCAATATCTAAGTAAGATAAGATTTTCTCCATTTGTTCTGAGGAAGCTTGAGCACCCATCATCACATTAGGGTCTAGCGGATTTCCTGTTTGAATCGCTTCCACTCTTTGCAGAACACGTTCCATGAATTTATCATAGATAGACTCTTGGATAAGTGCACGAGAAGGACATGTACATACCTCTCCTTGGTTTAGCGCAAACAAAACAAAGCCTTCCACCGCTTTATCTAAAAATGCATCGTCCTCGTCCATAATATCTTCGAAGAAAATATTTGGTGATTTTCCTCCAAGCTCTAACGTAACCGGGATTAAGTTTTGAGAAGCATATTGCATGATCAATCGACCAGTAGTCGTTTCACCAGTGAATGCAATTTTACTAATTCTTGGGCTAGATGCTAGTGGTTTACCAGCCTCTAAACCAAAGCCATTTACAATATTTAAAACACCCGGCGGCAACAGATCTCCAATTAGCTCCGTCAGTACTAAAATAGAAGCAGGAGTTTGTTCAGCAGGCTTTAACACAACACAGTTACCTGCTGCCAATGCCGGTGCTAACTTCCAAACTGCCATTAAAAGCGGGAAATTCCAAGGGATAATTTGTCCCACTACACCTAGCGGTTCATGGAAATGATAAGCTACAGTATCATTATCAATTTGACTTAACCCACCTTCTTGAGCACGGATAGCCCCCGCAAAATAACGGAAATGATCTATAGCAAGTGGTAAGTCTGCGTTTAAAGTCTCCCGTACTGCTTTCCCGTTATCCCAAGTTTCTGCAACTGCTAGCATTTCTAAATTTTCTTCTATACGATTTGCAATCTTATTTAATATATTTGACCTTTCAGCAACAGAAGTTTTACCCCATGCATCTTTTGCTGCATGTGCCGCATCTAATGCAAGTTCGATATCTTCTGCGGTTGACCGTGCAACTTGGGTAAATACTTGTCCTGTTACCGGTGTAATATTATCAAAATACTGTCCTTTTACTGGGGGTGTCCATTCGCCGTTAATATAGTTTTCATACTTGTCCTTAAATGTAACCTTTGAACCTTCTGTATTCGGAAATGCGTAAACCATTCTGTAATTCCTCCCCTAAGTAACATTTTTTTGCACACCACAAATATATATGCAAGCTTCTATTCGCGTATGCGCTTTCAAAACTATTTAAATAAAAAATAGCCTTAATACCATAATGTCAGATTATAATAATAATTACAAATATTAAGTTTGATAGATTGAATGAAATGAGAAGTTTGTTTTTATATATCTTGCTAAATAAAAATTTGCACAGTATAGGGAAACTGCGACGTAGTTAGTGGAAGAAAGTGACCACTATGATTTAGCGAGGTCACTGAAAAAGTCCAATATTTAAATTAGGCAGTTGAAAGTTCGATTTAATTGAACTTTCAACTGCCTTTTTACTTTATAATA
>NZ_JBIVOJ010000012.1:0-133693 GCF_044754065.1 Psychrobacillus sp. NPDC093180
GCCAACCTGGGTAATGCCATCTGTTCCGGGTTTTGCCTTCTAGTCCTCCGCACGGAATCTCGCGATACCCGCACTACCAGTCAGCTATACACTTCTGCCACTACGGCATGTTAGGGACTTTCACCCGTTAGAGAAAAGCGCTGCCAAGCGCACAATAAGGGGATGTGACAAAGTCACATCCCCTTATAGTAAAGCCGTTTATTTAATTTTGTTCACACTAAATCGCAAGGCAATTTGATCGTCTATCGTTACATTCCATAAATATGGATTGGTTGCTGTTGTTTTTCGGGGGATTAGTAGAACGTTTTTTAGTTTTTTTCGTTCTTCCTTACTTAACAATAGATATTGATCGTCTTCCACTTCAATGACTTCTTTTTGAAACACTCGATACTTGCCTTTTTTCACGACTTTCACTGAATCGTAGTTTGCAAATACGCGTTCAGCAAGCGAAGTATGATAGGCCCAGTCATTGGAGTGATTTAACGTTACGACTACAATTTCTTTGTCATCTTCTTTGAAATAAGTAACAAGCGTTCTTCCTGCTCTTTTCGTGTATCCTGTTTTACCAGCGATCGCTATTTCTTTATCATGTATTAAGCGATGCTTATTACTCCAACGAATATTCCGCTCTTTCGGTTGAAAGCTTTTCGCTGAGGCAATTTCTTTAAATTGCTCGTTTTGAAGCGCTAGTCGAAACATGTTTGCCATATCATATGCAGATGCGAAATGGTCATCACTATGGAGTCCCGAAGGATTCGTAAAATGGGAGTTCTTTAACCCGGCCACTTGAAATTTTTCATTCATCAGATGTGTAAAACCATCTATGGATCCACCAACATGTTCTGCTAGTGCGTACGCAGCATCATTTCCAGATTGGAGCATAAGCCCATGCAACAAGGAATTTACTGTCCACACTTCGCCAGGCTTTAAATATAAAGAGGAACCTTCTTGTGTGGCAGCGGCTTGCGAGATGGTGATTTCATCCTCTAAAGAAGCATTGTCTAAAACTGTTAAGGCCGTCCATACTTTCGTCAAACTTGCTATTGGTAATTCTACGGATTCATTACTACCTTCCAACAATCTCCCCGTTTGTACATCAATTACTGCATAGGAAGAGGAAGCTTCTACGTTACCTACTTGCCAAAATAGAAAAAACAGAAAAAATAAAGTTATTTTTTTATAAATAAAAATACTCCTCTTTAAATTATTTCTATCCTTCAAATGTTTCTTGAAACTTAGTTAAGAACAAGTCCGAGTCTTCCATCTCATCCACCGAGATATCTTCTGGAAGCGGAGGTAATGCACGAATATCCTGTAATCCAAAGTATTGAAGAAATTCCGTTGTTGTTCCATACAATATAGCTCTCCCTGTACCATCTGCACGCCCAACTTCTTTCACCAGGCCTTTTAAGGATAACGTATGTATCGGTCGTTCTGATTTTACCCCTCGAATCTCTTCAATTTCTACTCTTGTAATTGGTTGTTTATATGCAATGATCGCTAATACTTCGAGTGATGCCTGGGAAAGAGATTGTGTAGTAGGGTTTTCTACTAGCCTTTGAATACTATTTGCATTCCCTTGCTTGGTCACTAATTGGAAAGTACCAGCAAGCTGCTTAATCTCAATTCCTCGGTCTTCACTTTTTTCATATGCCTCCATCATCGCTTCAAGCGTTTCGGCAATTTGTTCTTCTGTTTCACTTGTTAAAAAAGCTAATTGTTTTTTCGTTAAGCCGTCTTCTCCACTAACAAACAATAGACTTTCAATATTACTCATCAATTTCGTCTTCGAATTCACTTTCTAAATCTTCCTTTCGCAAAAGAACAAATAAATCATCAAAATTGTTATTTTGCTCTACTTGCACAATTTGGCGTTTCATAAGCTCTAAAATGGATAAAAATGTCGTCACGATCGTGGTTTTATCCCTTGTTGGAAACAGCTCATAAAAAGATAGCCTACCTTTGTTTTGCTTTAAGGTTGAAATAACACTTTTCATTTGATCTTTGATCGATATTTCTTGTTTACTTACTCGTGTGTGTAGTGGTGCATTCAACTGTTTTCTACGTAGCATTTTTTGAAATGCACCAAGCATGTCGTATACATTTACGTCTAGCTCAAACAAAGCAAGCTGCTTACTATTTTGCAATTCACTTAAATCAGTTGGTGGTCTTGTGTAAAATAGATTACGAGTTTCCTCCATTTCTTGCAAACTAACTGCCGCTTCTTTGTATTTCTTGTATTCTATTAGCTTTAGTACTAACTCGTCCCTTGGGTCATTTATATTAATATCAAAATCATCTTCCATCTCATCATCTTGATGGATGGGAAGAAGCATTTTACTTTTAATAGATAGTAGTGTAGCTGCCATTACTAAATATTCGCTAACTTCATTTAGCTCCAAAACACTCATTGCATGCACATGCTCCATATATTGTGCTGTGATTTCCGCCATTTTAATATCATATATATCTATTTCCAAACGATTTATTAAATGTAATAATAAATCAAGGGGTCCTTCAAATGCTTCTGTTTTTACTTCATAAGACATATTACTCCACCTATTATCGGTTTTTAACATCATTATAGAGGAAAGGTGATTACATTGCATCCTACATTCCATCCTAATTTTGTCCAATTTATAAAAGAATTTAATGGTACGAAAGATTATTTTGAGTGCCATGAACTACTAGAAGACTACTGGAAGGAAGTTCCGCAAGCCGGTAAAAATCACCCACTAACAGCGTTCATCCTATTGTCCACATCTATGTACCACTGGCGTAGGGGCAATATTACGGGAGCGATTAAAACAATGAATGGAAGTATAAAACGATTCGTCGAAACTTCTCCATCTGCCTATTACGATACAATCGACTACACTAAACTTATGCAAGATACTACCCATTCTATTAGTTTAATGAAAGAAAAAAAAGCATTTCAGCAATTTACGATTGAACTAATGAATGAGCAACTAGAGAGATTAGTTGATGCGCTTGGCACTACAGCTGAAGAGGATTTACACTTTCTTACTCATAAGCA
The DNA here is from genome assembly GCF_044754065.1 of Psychrobacillus sp. NPDC093180. Taxonomy (NCBI): domain Bacteria; kingdom Bacillati; phylum Bacillota; class Bacilli; order Caryophanales; family Bacillaceae; genus Psychrobacillus; species Psychrobacillus sp. NPDC093180. Next base: position 3,038 of record NZ_JBIVOJ010000012.1, read on the forward strand.
TATGCTCAGAGACCGTTCGGAAATACTAATCGAGCGAGAAAGACAAAAAGAAATGCGCAAGCGCCTGTCCCAGCCCCGACAAGCAAATGGGGAATAGCGAGGAGGCAGCTCCTCAGCCACCGCAGCTATTTCACATTTGACCTCGAGGGGCTAGGCGCCGGAGTCTAGACAGAAAAAAAGAAGAGATGACTTAAAATAAGTCAATCCTCTTCTTTTTCTATTTGGCATTTTTCGAAGAAAGACTTAATCTCTTCGGTTGGTTGGATAGACGATGTATGTAAAATTGATGGGAGACTTTGAAGCATTTGTTTCCCAACACCTTCCCCGCGATGAGACGGATTGACGGAAAGATGCTGAATAATTCCATCTGTATTATTCATGCGAACGCCAACTAATCCTACTAAATCCTCACCTTTTTTCCATAAAAACAAATGCCAATCTGGATTCGTTTCATACATGTGTATCGTTTCTAGTAACTTTTTTACGTCTTTTTCATGAGGCATAAATGATAGAAGACCCATAGAAATTTTTTCGAATGCTTTTTTATACCGTAGCAACATAGTTAAAACCCTCTTTTAGTTTCATCACTTCTAGAAAATAGGAAGACTCTCATAAAATAAGATTAAAATGATCATTATAATCGTACACGACTTTTGGTCAAATTACAAATCAGCATTTGGTGCTATAAAGATCCAATATATTACTCCCCATACAATTCCTATTATTAATAACATGAGAAATAACATACGATTTGTTTTTTTCAACTTACCTTCACTCCTTTTCCATCGTTAGAGGAAGGTCAAGATGAACAATATCTTCTAGTGTTTCTCTTCTAACAGCTAATTGATGCTTTCCATTTTCCACAAACACAACAGCAGGTCTAGTTAGGCGATTGTAATTACTTGCCATGGCATAACCATAAGCACCGGTACAGAACATCGCTAAAATATCTCCTGGTTCTGCTTTTGGTAATGTAATATGTTCAATCAGCTTATCCCCTGATTCACAACATTTACCAGCAATCGTATACGTTTCATCTGCTTTTTCATCCAGTTTATTTGCAATTACTGCATCGTATAATGCACCGTATAGGGCAGGACGAATATTATCCGACATTCCACCGTCTACAGCCAAATAGTTTCGAACGTCCGGTACTTCTTTTTGGGAACCAATTGTATATAAAGAAGTTCCTGCATCCCCAACAAGCGAACGGCCTGGTTCGATCCAAATTTCAGGCATTGCAAAATCTGTTTCAGCAATTAGACCTTTAACGACCATGATCATCTCTTTTACATAAACAGAAGGTTCAAGTGGCGCATCTTCTTTTGTATACCTAATCCCAAAGCCGCCGCCTAAATTTAATACGGTACACTCAAAATCATAGTCCTGGTGCCATTCAATCATTTTTTTGATCAATTTTTCTGCAGCGACTTTAAATCCGATTGTTTCAAAAATTTGAGACCCAATATGACAATGAAGGCCAAGCAATTGAATATAATCATCCTGATGCACTTGTCCAAAAGCAAGGTCTGCTTGTCCATTCATCAAATCGAAACCAAATTTAGAATCTTGCTGTCCAGTTGTAATATAGTCATGTGTATGTGCTTCTACACCTGGAGTGACGCGTAAAAGAATGTTTACTTTTTGGTTTAGTTCTGCAGATAGTTGTTTTAATAACTCGATTTCATAGAAGTTATCTACAACGATACAGCCGATATTATGTTCAATAGCTAGTAATAATTCTTCTTTACTTTTATTGTTTCCATGGAAATGGATTCGTTCTACTGGAAAACCGGCTTTAATCGCTGTATATAACTCTCCGCTAGAAACTACATCAAGTGACAAATTTTCTTGTTTCATTACTTGATACATTGCCACACTAGAAAAAGCTTTACTCGCATAAGCAACTTGCGCAGGTACATTTTGTTCTTGGAATGTTTGGATAAATGCACGTGCACGTTCTCTTATGAGCGACAAATCATATACAAACAAAGGTGTTCCATATGTTTTTGCTAATTCTAGGCTGTCGATTCCACCTAGTACTAAATGTCCTTTTTCATTTACTGCATGTGTTGATACCGTCACCAATTAAATCGCCTCTTTTCCTCTTTCGCTATAGAAACTTTACCACATTAAAAGAGGATATTGCAATGGCATTCATGACCGCTTGCGATCGTACGATCTAGTGATAAACGGACGCTTTGCATCTACTGGCATAGGGAAACGGACTAGTATTCGCATAAATGCTTTTGGAAAGAATGGCATTAACGGCCATAAATAAGGCACATTCAAAGGTCTTAAAGACCCTACATAGAAAAGCAAGATGACCAGCGCGATAAAAAATCCATTTGCCCCTAAAAGTGCCGTACAGACTAATATAAATGTTCGAAAAATTTTCGTTGAAATACTTAGTTCATACGAAGGAATAGCAAACGTAAAGATCGCTGTAATCGCCGTATACAAAATTACCTCTGGGACAAACAACCCAACATCTACCGCCATTTGACCGATGACTAATGCCGCAATAATCCCCATCGCTGTCGATAATGGAGTAGGAGTATGAATGGCAGCAAGCCGCAAAAATTCAATCCCCACATCAGCGAAAATTATTTGCAGAAAGAGTGGAATTTCCCCAGTTTCTTTCGGTCCAAAAAAATCAAGGGCTTTCGGCAAAAACTCCGGATGCTTCGAAAGCAAATACCAAAAAGGAAGTAAAAATAAGCTTAACAAAACACCTGCCAAACGAATCCACCGTACCAGTGTACCGATTAAAGGAGCTTGCCGATATTCTTCTGCATGCTGCAAATGGTGAAAAATCGTTGTTGGAACAATAATAGCAGATGGAGATGTATCCACAACAACGACGATATGCCCTTCCAACAAATGAGCGGCTGCAATATCTGGCCTTTCCGTATATCGCACAAATGGCAATGGATGGAATCCTTGCTTAAACAACCATTCTTCCAGTGCTTTATCAGTCATTGTAAAGCCATCATGCTTTATTTGGCTTAGCCTATCTCTGATTTGCTTTAAATTATCCTCATTGGCAATACCTTTGATATACGATATTGCAATGTCTGTTTGACCTAAAGTTGATACTTGATGTAGTTCAAACTTTAAATCTGGGTCCCGAATTCTTCTTCGAATAAGCGCAGTATTTTGTACGATATTTTCCGTAAATCCATCTCTTGAACCCCTTACTACTTTTTCGTTATCCGGTTCTTCCGGATTTCTTCCTGGATAGGACCGGACATCGATTGTATAAACAGAGCCATTGTTTAAGATGAATGTTACTTGTCCACTGAGTAACGCTACTAGCCATTTCTCTTTAGAATCGTACTGGGTAATCGAATAATATGGAAAATAATGTTCAATAATATTATTTTCGTCGACTGTCCCCTCTTGTATTTCAACCTGCGCATTCGTAAGTAACTCTGTCAGAACCATGCCATCCACTAATCCATTAATATACACAAGGAGTACAGGAAACTCATACAAATGCGTATGCAAAGTGCCAAAATCGTACGATTCGTTTACACCGAATTTTTCTTTTAAGTACGATTCTGCTTCAGACATACTTGAAAATAAAGGTTTCGTTTCAATCACCTATCTTTTGCTTTTGATTGCTCTTCAAAGCCAGCTGGAACTAGCCATAACTTAAGCTGGCTTAATATTTTCTTTTCGAGTCGTGATACTTGTACTTGCGAAATACCGAGTCGTTCGGCAATGTCACTCTGTGTACAGTCTAGGTAATATCGCAAATAAATAATCATTTGTTCTCGTTTATCTAATTTTTCCACTAGCTCTCTCAGTGGAATATGGTCAAATGACTTCTCCGAGCGTTCATCTTTCATTTGATCCATTAATGTAAGTGCATCTCCACTATCATTTTCATACAACTGCTCTTGTAAGGATGCAGGATCTCTTAATGCATCGGTAGCCATGACAATTTCTTCTCTCGATACTTCTAAAATACCTGCTAGTTCAAGAATCGTTGGTTGACGTTCATGCTTTTTCAGAAAATCATCTGTTGCATGACGAATTTTAAAATTTAACTCCCGTATAGAACGACTGATCTTCACCATTCCATCATCTCTTAAAAACCGCTGAATTTCTCCAATAATCATAGGAACTGCATACGTAGAAAACTTTACTTCATACGCCAAATCAAATTTATCCACTGATTTCATCAGGCCGATACAACCAATTTGAAACAAATCCTCTAAGTCGGCTCCACGTGAAGCAAAGCGCTGCACGATTGACCAAACTAACCGAGTATTCCCTTCGATCATTTGCTGTCTTGCCTGTTTATCACCAGCTTGAGACAAGGCAATGAGTTCTCTCATTTTTTCTTGGGTTAATAAAGCCGATGTCGTCTTATTATTCATCATTAGACAATCCTGCTAGATTCTTGAATTGGCACAAATCGCTTCGTTATAGTTACAGTCGTCCCCCTATCAGGAATTGAGTATATTTCCACATCGTCGCTGAAGCTTTCCATAATGGTGAACCCCATTCCAGAACGCTCCTGCTCCGGTTTTGTTGTAAAAAGTGGCTCCCGAGCTTGACTTACATCTCGAATTCCGCGTCCATAATCCACAATGGATACAATAATTTCTCTATCTATCCGTTGTGCATGAATTTCAATTTTTCCTACTCCATCCTCTTCATATCCATGTACAATGGCATTCGTTACCGCTTCAGAAATAACTGTTTTAAATTCGGATAACTCCTCGATTGTCGGATCAATTGCTGCGATAAAACTGGACATTACCATTCTCGCTAATGCTTCATTCTCACTTTTTGCTATAAAAGATAGTGTGATCTCATTGTCCATAAACAATTCCCCCTAACTTTGACATAATTTCAATTTCTGATTCGTTATAAATGTAGGGACTTAATCCTGCAAACTGAAAAATTTTCTTCATCGTCGGTGAAGGATTGACGATGATGGTTTGTCCTTCGATTGGCGCAAGCTCACGCATTCTTCCGAGAATAAGCCCTATGCCTGAACTATCCATAAAATTTAAATCTTTTAAATTCCAAACTAATACTTTAATAGACCCATTTTTTATCAGTGGCACTATTTCATTGCGAATATCTGTCGTACTATGATGATCTAATTCACCTTTTAATCGAATAATAATAATTTCTTCTCCAACTCTTTCTACTTCATGAATCATAAAATCGCCTCCTCTAATAGCGCAATTCTACATGAACAGATGTTATTCCTTGCGCTTGACAAAAGTAGAAGAAATGATATCTTATTAGTCGATTTTCGACAAAGGGCTGCTCCTTATAAGTATGGGAAGCTTTCGTATTTTTTAATCAAAAAATAGGCATCTCGTAAAAGTTTTTATAAACCTTTACGAGATGCCTATTTGATTACGTAAATATGGAGTGTACATAGGGTTGTTGTGTGCAAACATAGGGGCGCATACATCCCAACTATGTAAGCACAAATGATTGCTAAACCCCAAGAAACGCTATTACACGAACATTGAATCATGCAGCTTTACATAAGATCATTCAGCCTTAATAACCAAGCTGTCTCTTTTGATAGTAATTGCCGATAAAATAACTACAAATTAAACCAATCAGAAAAGGAATTACAGAGCCACCTGCTTCGAACCCTGTTGAAGTTTCTTCATAAAAACTATACCTGAACAGATTAATATCAAATAAGTAGCCAATCATCAAAAGTAGACTGCTTACAAGGATAAATGATACTAAACCAACAAATATTGTTTTGATCAATACTCCACCTTCTTTCCTTACTATATTTCCCTACATTTTAACATATAAAGATATAATCATACGAATGTTTATATTAATTCCTCAATCGAGCATTTGACTATTGTATCCGCGCATATAACTTCCCTAAACGATCATTAAATTACCCTATCCGAGCATAGAGCGCCTCTGCACACAAAAAAGCAGCCAAATTTGGACGTTTGGCTGCTTTCCTCACAAATATTACATGATTTTCAATATAGACTGATTTTTCACTGGTTCAGCATCTGTTATAGAATAAGCTTCCTCGATCAATCGAACAGACTCTTCCACCGCATCTTTGTTAGAATACAGAACTGCTAGTGTATCGCCTTTTTTAACTGATTGCCCATTAAGTGCCACCAATTTAACTCCAGCGTCGAAATCTAATACATCCGCTTTTGTTAAGCGACCTGCTCCTACTAAAAGAGAAGCTTTTCCGATTAATTCCGCGTCAATCAAGCTAATGTACCCATCTTTGGCAGCTTTCACTTCGATCTCATGTTTTGTAGTTTTCGCATGAACATCCGAAGCATCTCCGCCTTGAGCAGTAATAAATTCTTCTAATTTCGCTAGTGCCGCACCATTAGAAAGGGTTTCTAACACTTTTTGCTCTGCAACTTCATCACTCACATCCGTTGCAAGTTGATACATTTTAGAAGAAATCGCTATTGTAACATCTAACAAGCCTTGTTCGCTTTCTTTGTAGTTACTTAAGAAATCATAGGCTTCCGCTACTTCTAGCTTATTCCCGATATTATGACCAAGCGGCTGGTTCATATCAGTGATAACAACTGCTACTTTTCTACCTAAACTTTCACCGATTTGAATCATTGTTTTAGCCAACTCGGATGCATGTTCTAAATCCTTCATAAATGCGCCTTTACCACATTTTACGTCAAGTACGATCCCATCCGCACCACTCGCTATTTTCTTACTCATAATGGAAGAAGCGATTAATGGAATGCTGTCGACTGTTCCTGTCACATCACGTAAAGCGTACAATTTTTTATCTGCTGGCGTTAAATTACCCGATTGACCGACAATGGCAATTTTATGTTCATTTACTTGTTTAATAAATTCATCCGCTTCCAATTCTACATGAAAGCCTTCAATAGATTCTAACTTATCCACTGTCCCTCCAGTGATTCCAAGCCCTCTACCACTCATTTTCGCAATAGGAATATCTAGGGATGCTAAAATAGGCGCAACAAGTAAACTTACTTTATCGCCAATCCCACCTGTACTATGCTTATCCACTTTAAATCCTTCAATACTGGAAAGATCAATAACATCGCCTGATTCTACCATTGCCTTTGTTAACCAAGCTGTCTCATTTTCATCCATTCCATTGATGAGAATTGCCATAAGCATCGAACTCATTTGATAATCTGGCATCTCATCTTTAGTATATTTCGTGATCATATAGTTTATTTCTTCTTCTGTAAGTGAATGGTTGCGTTTTTTCTTATCTATTAATTCAAGCATATTCATGTGTTTTCCCGCCTTAACATTTATTTTAATAAAGATAAAAAGCTTTCGCCAAATGCAGTTTTAGCAACTCCAAAGTTTTCAGAAATTGTTGCACCAATATCCGCAAACGTCATGCGGATTGGAAGCTCTTTCATTTCTTTTAATGCCGGAGAATAAACAGTTAACGGAACAAATTCGCGTGTATGATCCGTACCTGGCATTGTTGGATCATTCCCATGGTCCGCAGTGATGATAAGTAAATCTTCCTCAGTTAACTTAGGCAATACTTCTTTTAAACGTGCATCGAATTCTTCTAGCGCTTTTCCATATCCGATTGGATCACGACGGTGTCCAAAAGAAGCATCAAAATCTACTAAATTTAAGAAACTAATGCCAGTAAAATCTTTATCTAATGTCACGATAAATTTATCCATACCGTCCATATTGTCCGTTGTACGTTCAGTAGCCGTAATTCCTTCTGCATTAAAAATGTCATAAATTTTACCGATTGCTAAAACATCTAGTCCTGCATCCTGTAATTCATTCATCGCTGTGCGACCAAAAGGTTTTAATGCATAATCATGACGATTCGACGTTCTAGCAAAATTTCCAGGCTGTCCGATAAATGGACGTGCAATCACTCGACCGACTAAAAATTCCTCAGAAAGCGTCAATTCTCTTGCCACTTCACAAATATGATAAAGTTCCTCTAAAGGAACAATTTCTTCGTGTGCAGCAATTTGTAAAACTGGATCTGCTGAAGTGTAAACGATGATTGCGCCAGTTTTCATATGCTCTTCGCCTAGTTCATCTAGAATAGCTGTACCACTCGCTGGTTTATTACCAATTACTTTTCGACCTATTTTTTCTTCTAAAGCCGAGATTAGTTCTTGTGGGAATCCATTTGGGTATACTTTAAAAGGCTTATCAATGTTCAGCCCCATAATCTCCCAATGTCCTGTCATTGTATCTTTCCCAACAGAGGCTTCTTGCATTTTTCCATAATATGCAGTTGGATGTTCTACTCGTTCAATCCCTTGAATCGTGTCGATATTGCCAAGTCCAAGCTTTTGCATCTCCGGCATGTGAAGGCCATTCATTTTCTCTGCAATATGTCCTAAAGTATGTGATCCTACATCCCCGAAAGCAGCGGCATCAGGTGCCTCGCCGATACCAACGGAGTCCATTACGATAACATGAATACGTTTGAATTTGCTCATTTTTTTGCCTCCTACTATTTTCTTCTAGTTTACCAAAAATTTCAGGAATGTACAGGTCAGACCTCTGACTTATTTTATTATTTGTTGTGTACCTATTATAACAATAGTTGAAAACAAAACGAAATAAACAGCCAGCCCCCAGTAAAATAAAATACTGGATGACTGGCTGTACAATATTTAAGAACATCTTGCATCTAGAAAAATCCGCATATAATCTCCTATTACGAGACATGGTACAATTTCTTATGCTCATCAAGTAAACCTTCGTACATAGCCTCAATTGCCCTTGCAAAATAAGTGGCTGAAAATCTTTCAACTGACTGGATAGCTCCTAGCGATAAACATTCTTTTTTTCTTTCACTATCTAAAATACGATTGATAAACTGGACAAAATCTTCCGCTCCATAAAAAACATAGCCGTTCACATCGTTTTGTAATACCCCGTCTAAACAACGATCCGCTTTTGCCACTACCGGTAGCGCAGATGCTAATGCTTCAATATAAGTAAGTCCTTGTGTCTCACTTTGGGAGGCACTTATAAAAACATCACCTAACTGATAATATATGCCGATTTCATCCCAAGGTCTTTCTCCTATAAAGAGCGTTTGTTTATCGATGCCCAGCTGCTTTGTTAGTTCTTCTAAATTGTTTCTTTCTGGACCGTCACCGACAAGTACAAATTTTACACTTGCATTTTCGGCTAAATAGGATCTCAACGATAGCAATAGTTCCGCAATATTTTTTTCTTCTGATATTCTTCCGATGTACAGTAGCACTTGGTCATCGGCTTCGATTGCTAAATCGGTGCGCAAATTTTGTACAGTCGCGGATTTTTTATTAACATTGGCGAATTTTTTAAGCTCAATGCCTGTTGGCACAACAAATATCGGTCGTTCTACATTGTAAACGGACAATAAATCCCTTACCTTTTCGGTTGGAACAATCACTCGATCGACTGAGTTACAAAAGTTAGCACTTATTTTTCTAGCTGTGTTTTTTGCTATGAAATCTAGCATTCTAAACTTTACAATATAATGCGTATAATCCTCATATATCGTATGGTACGTGTGTAGCAAAGGTATATGAAATTTCCTAGCCATTGCCCTTCCGAAAATGCCTAACGAAAATTCGGTATGTGTATGAATAATATCCAACTCTAATGATTTAATAAATCTTACTAATCGAGGATGGTAAAACATTCCTAAGCGTCTTGCACTTGCAAATGGAATACTCGGCATTCGATATACATTTTTCTCATTATTGCTTGCTTTTGGATCAGTTGTGGTAAAAACGTATACTTCATGGCCAAACATTTCAAGATTTTCTTTAAGTATGAGAACAGAATTAGCAACCCCATTGATTTGAGGATAAAATGTATCGGAAAAAAGACCAATTTTCATCTTCCTTACACCTTCTTCTTTACTGATAGCTAAAGTATAAAGTTGAAATGTAAAGCATAATCGAATACTATTTATCTTTTTTGTAAATTCATCCAAACTAATGCATAAGTAGCTTTCTATATTCATTGCCTAGTTGCTGTCCTATTGTTTTAATATCTCTTTCTACCACTACTTCATAACCGCCTTCTACTAAAGATGGCATCTCTTTATCCAATATCCCTATTATTATTTGTTTAAATTGCTCCAGGATATTAGCTTTGTATACATGCTCCTGATCACGAAGCCAGTCTTCATAAATTGGAATATCTCGAATTAAAACTGGTAGCTTCATAGCCAACGCTTCCAACAAAACAATTCCCTCGGTTTCTTCATGTGTAAGAAACAAAAACAAATCACTTCCACTATATGCATCTCTAAGCTCTTCTCTACTTATATAACCAGGGAAATGTAAGTTTTGCAATTGTGTCTCTACCGCCTTTTTTACACTGCTAGATACTGTATTTAAATTCGTGTACCCAAACCACATAAATGTATATTCAGGTAGCATTTTTGCAAGTTTAACAAAATCTACAATCCCTTTTCTCTCAATAAATAGGCCTACAGAAACAATTACTTTATCCGTTTTTTTAAATTGATATTTTTCTCTGAAGCGTTTGCTATACTCCTCACGTTTTGAAAAATAGTCTAAATCGATTCCATTTGATATATGGACAATTGGCTTCTTTAAACCATAACCTTCTAGTAGTCTTTTAGAATAACTTGTCGGTGTGATGATCAAATCTCCGCTGTCATAACATCTCATGAGCCACTTTTTAAACAAAGGTGCTACTAAATTGGAGCCACGGAAAGAGTTTTTAAAATCTTCCTCCGTAGAATGAGCGTGGTATACGACCTTCTTACCGTTAGCCCTAGCAGCTTTACTCATCCATAGAGAGACTGGAAAAACAGTATTAATATGCACAATATCAAAATCTTCTAGATGATTCATCGTAAAAGGAATATTATTTTCTTCTAAAGCTTTCTGTTGATGATAGATGGCTCTCCCGACGCCGCTTTTTTCGACCAGCTTCAAATTTTTAGCATACAATAGAACCTTCATAAGCTACCTCGTCTTTTGAATTTTTAATTCATAAAGTCCATCAAATACTGTATTACCGCTGCCATTCCTAAACTATAAATTGTAATTGGTATGGGCTTTCCCAATAAAATGATAACCATGAATTTGCGCAGCTTCATCTTCGTTAAACCCGCGATATAGCAAAGCAAATCATCTGGTGCAACTGGGAATAATATAGCATAGACGAACATTCGTTCAAATCTTTTCCCTTTATTGACCCATTCTATATATTTGTCATATGATTTTTCGCGTACAACACCCTTCACAAACTGTCTACCATATCGTTTGGCAAGTATAAAAACGATCATGGAACCTATGCAAATACCAATATAGTTATATAATAATCCTAACCACGGACCAAAAATAATAACCCCAGCAACACAACCAATTGCACCAGGCAATATCGGAATAATCACTTGAATAATTTGGATCAATATAAATACAATCGGAGCCCAAATACCAAAGCTAACGATATAATCTCTAAATACCTCTGTTGAGGTAAATAACCCATTCATATATCCATGGATAACAAAAATTCCAACAGAAAGCAAACCGAGACAAGTACAAAAGTTCATGAAATGATTAGTTAAGTTTTTCCGGTCTTTAGCTTTTAACACTTCCATCGGACTGCCTCCTCTGGCCAACATGATGCTCGTTACGAAGGCATCGAAGTCGTTGCTCTTAGCCTCTGTTCCTTAGCTCTCTTGAGGCTCTTTCACTCATCTTTACATTATATTCGTTGAATGTGCCTCAAAGCATCACAGTATTGTTAAAGTATTATGATGTTTTATGGCAAGAATTTACGGAACTTTAATATTCATGGGGGAAAAGGTAATGAACTGTAAAACAGGAGAATGGGAGAAGTGTATATTGGGTATCCCCTCTTTATGTAGTAAATGCTATTTATATTTTTTTGGTTCCATCGACCAATTTATATCCATACAAACAATTTTGATGATTGACTTGTCCCTTTAAAATAAACTTCTTTTGACATAAACCATGAATTTCCTCTCATATAATATCAGAGAAGAAATATTATCATGAATTTTAATAATGGGGGATGTATATGCTTAATCAAGATCTATTTATTTTACAATTAGGCACTGGCCTGTTTTGGATCATTACATACATACTCATTATCAAACGTGGATTTCAAGATAAGAAATATGGAATGCCTATGGTAGCGATTTGTGCAAATATATCATGGGAATTCATCTTCCTATTTATCTATCCACCTGATGATCCGCAAAGATTAATCACGAGCATTTGGTTCGTACTGGACATTATTATTCTGATTCAATTTTTAATCTTTGGCCGTCAGGAATTTAAAAGATTTATATCAGCAAGGTTTTTCTATTTATCTTTTTTTCTGACACTAGGAGTAAGCTTTCTAATAATTATTGCGATGACACTTGAATTTCATGATGTGGAAGGAAAATATGCTGCTTTTGCACAAAATTTAATGATGTCCGGACTGTTTATCTCGTTATTATTAAAAAGAGGTAATTCTTGCGGTCAATCCATTTATATCGCAGTTTTTAAAATGCTAGGAACCCTATTAGCTTCTATTGCATTCTTTTTATATTTTAGAACGTACTTGATTACCATTCTCTCTGTCGCTACTTTAATTTTTGATTTGATTTATATTGTTCTTTTATGGAAGTTATACAAAAAAAGAGCTTAAGAGGGTCAGGGTTCTCCTAAATGGAAAACCCTCCTCTCAAGCTCGTGGGTGAAACTGTTTATAAACCTCTTTCAAACGTTTTTTGCTTACATGTGTGTAAATTTGTGTAGTAGAAATATCGGAATGTCCGAGCATTTCTTGAACGGCACGTAAATCCGCCCCATTTTCGATAAGATGGGTGGCAAATGAATGTCTAAGTACATGTGGTGTAATGTCTTTTTGAATGCCTGCACTTTGTACATGCTTATTTAACAGCTTCCAAATACCTTGCCTAGTTAATCGCTTACCTCGTTGACTAATAAAAATAGCATCTGTTCGTTCCGCTTGTTTTAATAACTTCGGTCTTGCTTCCTCTAAATACCTCTCACATGCACGGATTGCCGCACCGCCAAGCGGGATGATTCGCTCTTTACCACCTTTACCGAATACTCGGACAAAACCCATCGTTAAATGTAAGTCTTCTAAATCTAAATTTAAGCATTCGCTTATCCTCATACCACTTGCATACATCAACTCAAACATCGCCAAATCACGAACTCCTTGAGGCTTGGACAAATCGATACTATCCAATAATTTCGTTAGCTCTTCTACCGATAAAAAATTTGGCAGCTTTTGTTCGATTTGAGGTAGCTCTAGATGAATTGTTGGATCTTTAGTTGTCACTTTTTCACGTAGTAAAAACTGATGGAATGATCGGATGGAGGAAATATGTCTTGCAATCGTGCGTGCAGACTTACCTTCTTCTTTTAATTTCCGTAGGTGAACCAAAATATGTTGTCGCTCAACAAGGTCTAAATTATGTAGTTGTTGCGTTTCCAATACGGACTGTATGTAATCGACTAAATCTTTTTTATAAGATACTAATGTGTTTTCCGCAAGCTGGCGTTCCATTCGTAAAAAATGTATATAATCTTCTAAATGCACTAATCCGTTTTTCAAAAAAGAACCTCCCTATGAAAAAAAGGACAGCATATGCTATCCTTTTTTCGGTTATTTATCTTGGCAGCGATGACATACTCCGTGAAACGTTAATCGATGGTCTTTTATTTTAAAGTTCCATTTATTTTCCACAATTGCTTCCACGTCTTCTAGTAAGTCTTCTTGAATTTCATCTACAGCACCACATTCGATACATACTAAGTGATGATGGAAATGTGCTGCCCCTTCTTGTCTTAAATCGTATCGGGAAACACCATCTCCAAATTGAATTTTGTCGACGACATTCAATTCATTCAATAATTCAAGTGTTCGATACACTGTTGCAAGTCCAATATCTGGTGATTTTTCTCTTACTAATAAAAATACATCTTCCGCACTTAAATGGTCTTCTTCGTTTTCAAGCAAAACACGAACAGTCGATTCTCGCTGCGGCGTCAGTTTATAGCCCGCACCAGATAATTGTTTTTTAATACGATCAATACGGCTTTCCATATGACGCCCCCCTAAACTTCTTTCATTATACCAAAAAATGAATTCTCATTACAAGACATTCACTTAATAATAATTATTAAAAGGTACTAATTATTAAATAATATAAATGGTATAAAGAAGAACTCTATAATAATAACAATTATATAGAAGGAAAGCGAGAATACATTGACCCGGTTTGCAAGCGCTAGAAGAAGTAAACAATAGATGAGTTGAAATGGGAACCACCAAAACACATAAGGAAATGTAGATTCCTGTGTTTGGAGCAAGTAACTAGAGGCAAACCCGTAAAACGTAATGCGAAAAGCACAAAGGATCAAGATGAGCTTGCGCAAATAACGATGCTGATAAAACAAAAAGAATACAACAGCAATCATGATATGCGGGAAAATAGTTTCCAGAAAAGTAGGTTGTTCTAATAATAGAACACGTGCGTCCAGGAGATTAATAATCCATTGCTGCTGTTCTGGTGTGCTTTTTTCAAAGAGATATAAACCACCGATAAAGCTAAAAACGAGTACGCATAGTGAAATGAGAATAGTATAAGACTGGTTCAAGTTGGAACACCTCCCTATCTACTCTCATCATATGCTTGTACCACGATTAAAGATGTCTACTTTAAGTAGTTTTTTACCCAAAGAAATGCAAAAGCAGTCTTCGCATCATATATTTCTTTTCTATCAATCATAGATTCCATTTCATCTATTGAAACATGCATCAATTCGACAAATTCATCTTCATCCATATCTACTTTTTCTTCCAGTTCCACAATATTTTCAGCTAAGTAAAGATGGATAATTTCGTCAGCAAATCCTGGAGATGTGGCAAATGATTGAATGTATTGCAACTTGTTTGTTGTATATCCAGTCTCTTCTTCTAGCTCCCTCAAAGCCGTTAATTCTGGCGCTTCGTTGGGTTCAATTTTTCCAGCAGGTATTTCAATAATGGAACGTTCTAAAGCTTTTCGATATTGTTCGACTAAAATAATCTTTTTTTCTTCTGTCATCGCAATAACGGCGACTGCTCCTGGATGCTTCACTATTTCTCTTTTACCAGTTTGACCATTCGGTAATTCTACGTCATCTACTTGTAAAGTGATAATTCTGCCTTTAAACTTTTGTTCTGTTTGAATAGTTTTTTCCTCGAATTTTTTCATTTTTTCATTTCCTTTCATTTGAAACTGTCTTGCTCTCATTGTACCATGAAGAAAAGGACGTGATACAAATTGCAAAAAAGACAATTAGGAAATAGTAAAATTTTCGTTTCGGAAATAGGCTTTGGTTGTATGTCACTTCCAACCAATCAAAAAGATGCCGATCTAATAATACAAGTAGCCCTCGATCATGGCATCAATTATTTCGATACCGCAGATTTATACAATCACGGTGAAAATGAAAAAATCGTAGGGAATGCACTTAAAAATAACCGAGAGCAAATCATTTTAGCAACAAAGGTTGGCAATCGCATGGACGAATCAGGAGACGGCTGGTCATGGGATCCATCGAAAAAATGGATCACAACCGCTATCCACGAATCTTTAAAACGACTACAAACCGATTATATTGACGTGTACCAATTGCATGGCGGCACAATGGAAGACGATGCAGATGAAGTAATCGACACGATGGAATCGCTTAAAAAAGAAGGCCTTATCCGAGAATATGGCATTTCTTCTATCCGACCGAATGTAATTGATCGCTTTCTAAAGAATAGCAATGCCGTTTCTGTCATGATGCAATATAGTTTACTAGATAGAAGACCAGAAGAATGGTTGCCACTACTTGAGGAACACCAAGCTTCCTTACTTACTCGAGGCACGCTAGCAAAAGGATTATTAACTGCAGAAGGGCTTGAACGGGCTAATAAAACAGGTGAATATCTGACCTATTCCAGTGAGGATTTGCTAAAAACCATTGAACAGTTACAAGCATTGGATGCACCAATCAATGCAATTGCACTTCACCATGTCCTCGATCAAAAAGCCACCGGATCTATGATAATTGGTGCAAGTAGCACAGAGCAGCTTCTAGAAACAGTGGAAGCATACAATACGGAAGTTTCTGAGGATGTTTTATTAAAGGCACGAGAAATAACGAAACAAGATGTGTATACAGAGCATCGAACTTAACGACAGGAAACCGCTGAACTTAGAGTTCAGCGGTTTTTATGTGGTTATCGGTGTGATCTTGCGATTTAGAGAGCCTATTTTGCGATTCTTGGCCGGTATCTTGCGATTTGACCATGATATCTTGCGATTCAGAGAGGTTACCTTGCGATTCGCGGGTGGTATTTTGCGATTTCACTTTTTAGATAGATTATTTGTATAAGAAAGTATATGTTTCTTAACCCGTTCCTTTTCTTCCTCCGTCATGTCGTCTAATTTAAAAGGCTCATTCTTATCCTCCGATATAAGAATTGTAGAAGGTTTTGGGAGTACTTCTTTCAAATCCTCCCCTTGGCCAACATTAGTAATATTGGATGAAGTATAATCCGAAGATATTATTTCTGTTCTTTTATTATTTCCATCCTTATCATAAAAGTCCTCAATCGATCTAGTATTTACTGTTATATAATTTTTTCCTTCCTCCACATTCGTTAAATCATTCACTTTTTTGTAGCCAGCATTTTCCCCCCATGTCTCAACTACATAAACATTCACATGTTCATATTTCTCCGTATTACTACAAGCAAATAAAAGAAAAAGCGGAATCATAAATAAAATCTTTTTCAAACTAACCCTCCCTTCCAACTTGTAATTTAGATTTTCCCTTTCTAAGTTTTACTCCTCATATTTTAGTAATCAAATCCAAGTTTTTTATCATAGTCGGTAGCTCCCCTAAATCATCCACTACAAAATCCGTTTCAAAATCATCCCATTGAAAATCTTTCTTCCAAATCCCTTTCATTCCTACAACTTGCGAAGCCCTCACATCATTATCGGGATGATCTCCAACAAAAACGCTTTGTGAAGCAGTTACATTCAACCTTTCTAATGCCCTTTCAAAAATTGCAGAATCTGGTTTCTTAATCCCTTCCGTTTCGGATACTAAAATTTCATCAAAATACTTTTCAATCCCGAGAGCCACTATATTATCCATTCGAAACTGACCAAATCCATTTGTAATCATTCCTAAGACTAGGTTACGGTTTTTCAGTTCCTCTAGCATGCTATAAAGATTTGGAAAAGGAACGCAATGATGCTTAAATTCACTTATGTAATCTTGTAGCAAATACTCCCAATCTATTTCTAATTTGTATTCATACACTAATTGTTGATACACTTTATCTTTCCACACATATCCTCGACAATCTAACACTATGAATCTAGTCATATACTCCTCTTTAGGTATATGCCCTACATAATTACTTAATCGATCGTATTGATTATCAATAAATTTCTTTACGGATGCATCTCGGTCGAGTAAAGTTCCATCTAAATCAAATAATACCGCTTGAATCATACATCTATCCCCTGTCCTAATCAATTAACCCCAAAAGGTTTGCGCAAATCCATAAATAATAATGATCATAAATGACATTTCACATAATGTATAAATATACTCCTTACGATTAGTTGCATATTTCCTTTCCATCAAAGCACGTACTAATGCATCCAAAACAAAAAAGATCATTATAACCCCTAAAAAGTACCAAGTACTATTTGCTAATTCAGGATTTTCAAACTTCCACATATTGAAAGCTATGATTATTACTAGAAATGTAATACTTATTATTTCTCCAATTTTTTTATGGAGATCATTTACATACCTATTGGAAAACATACTTTTCTTATCTACTTTCAGAACTTTTGTCATAATTTTATTGAAAATATACATCAATATAAATATAGAAACTACAAACAAACCAATCTTAATCCATACCATCTAAAATCCCCTTCCATTAGTGGTAGTTATTTCTATCTATTTTTCAGTTTAGCACAAAACTACGCAATTTTATCGCATAATTCAATCTATTGTTGTATATACTTGGATATACTTATCTGGAGAGGAATGTTATAATGAAAGAAAAACAAGGAGTGATCCAAATGGTTACTAAAGTTAGTCAATGGGGAAACAGTTTAGGTGTCCGTATTCCTAAGACAATTGCAGATAAACTAAATATCAAAGAAGGTACTGAGATGAATATGTATGCAGATGACAATATGATTACATTAGAACCTGTTAAAACTCGATATACTCTGGAAGAATTAGTTTCACAAATTACGGATGAAAACAAACATTCTTCAATTGAAAGCGGAGAACCAATGGGAGACGAATTAATTTGAGTTATATTCCGGAAAGAGGAGACGTAGTAACTTTAAACTTTAACTCACAAAAAGGTTCCGAACAGGCGGGATATAGACCTGCAATTGTTATATCACCAAAAGCATATAATCGTGCAACGGGATTGGTTATTGTTTGTCCTATTACTAGTAAACAAAAAGGATATGCGTATGAAGTGAAGATGCCTGCTACAGCTTCAGTTACTGGTGTTATATTATCAGATCAACTTAAAAGTATGGATATAAAAGCAAGATCAGTAAAATTAAAAGAAACACTATCTAGCAACAAAGATTTAGAAGTTGTTATCGAAGAATGCTTGGCAAAAATTAAAACGTTAGTAAATTAAAACCCCCTGAAAAATTTCAGGGGATGTTAACTGTCATTATGCTTTTTGAACTACAATTTCTTCATCCACAACGTCTACATAGACCTTTTCCATAGATTCTTCTTCCAAAATAAGATCTGTTAAAGGATCTTCAATTTTGTCTTGAATCACTCTACGAAGTGGTCGAGCACCGAACCGTTTGTCGTAACCCAGTTTAACCAATGCATGTTTTGCTTCCGAAGAAATGGTTATTTCCATATTATTTTCTGCAATCGTTTCTTGTAAATCTTCTAGCATCAAGTCCACGATCGCAAGTAAATTTTCTTCTGTTAGTTCATTAAATGCAACGATCGCATCGAAACGATTAAGAAATTCAGGTTTGAAATAAGCCCCTAGCGTTTCGAGCATGTTAACAGATTCATGTACTGCTTGATTGAACCCGACACTTACTTTTTTGTCGCCTGTTCCAGCGTTACTTGTCATAATGATGACTGTATCTTTGAAACTTACTGTTCGGCCTTGTGAATCCGTTAATCTACCATCTTCCATTATTTGCAGGAACATATTTTGCACATCTGGATGTGCCTTTTCTATTTCATCCAGCAGTAAAATGGAATATGGATTACGTCGAACATGTTCTGTCAGTTGACCTGCTTCCTCATGGCCTACATAACCTGGTGGGGAACCAATAATTTTAGACACCGAATGTTTCTCCATATATTCACTCATATCTAGACGAATCAACGTATCTCGCGAACCAAATAGTTCCTCTGCTAGCACTTTCGTAATCTCCGTTTTACCGACACCAGTAGGACCAACAAATAAGAATGAGCCAATTGGGCGATCTTTCGATTTAAGTCCTGCACGGCTACGACGGATAGCTTTGGCAATTTTGTTTACCGCATCTTCTTGGCCAATCACTTTTTTGCCAAGACTTTCTGCAATCCCCTTCATTTTTGCTTGCTCTGCTGCTTGTAGTTTCGTCACAGGAATTCCTGTTTTTTCTTCGACGATTAATTCGATATCTGCAACCGTCACTTCTACTTGAGGAGTATCTCCATTTTGTGTTGCTTGCTCTAACTGTTTACGCAATTGGATTTCCTCCATACGTAAATTTGCTGCTCTCTCGTAGTCTTCTTTTTCTGCAGCTTGTTCTTTTTGTTGTATTACTTCGTTAAGACGATTGTTGATTGAATCTGAATCCGCTATCGTATGGGTTAAGTTTAAGCGCGCCCCTACTTCGTCCATCAAGTCGATTGCTTTGTCTGGTAAAAATCGATCTTGAATATAACGTTGCGATAAAGTAACAAAAGCTTCTATCGCTTCATCC
The DNA here is from genome assembly GCF_044754065.1 of Psychrobacillus sp. NPDC093180. NCBI lineage: Bacteria > Bacillati > Bacillota > Bacilli > Caryophanales > Bacillaceae > Psychrobacillus > Psychrobacillus sp. NPDC093180. Next base: position 23,070 of record NZ_JBIVOJ010000012.1, read on the forward strand.
GAATAGCGTACTCCGTGGTAGTTCTCATAACGATCCTTAACACCATTTAATATATGAATCGCATCTTCAGTAGTCGGTTCCTTCACAATAATTGGTTGGAAGCGACGTTCAAGAGCAGCATCTTTTTCGATTTGACGATATTCTTTCAATGTAGTTGCACCGATTAGTTGCATTTCTCCGCGTGCTAAAGCTGGTTTCAAAATATTCCCGGCATCCATTTTTGAACCTTCCGCAGTACCTGCTCCTACTAATAAATGAATTTCATCTATGAAGAGAATTACGTCTTTGCGCGTTTGAAGCTCTTGGATCAATTGTTTCATGCGTTCTTCGAATTGCCCGCGAATACCAGTGTTTGTTACTAGGGATGCGACATCTAGCAAGTACACTTGTTTATTCATTAATTTTACTGGTACATCGCCTTCGTGGATTTTCACTGCAAGTCCCTCGGCGATCGCTGTTTTACCAACACCAGGCTCTCCGATTAAGACAGGATTATTTTTATTTCTTCGATTTAATGTCTCAATAACACGTTTTACTTCTTGTTCACGGCCGATGACTGGATCGATTCGGCCTTCCTTAGCATCGTTTGAAAGATTTTTACCAAGTTGGTCCAACAAACTATCGCCTTGATGATTATCTGCCTGTCTTGTTTTTGTTCGTGCCTGATGACCACCATTAGATTGGAAAAACTGCTGTGCATCACTACTAAATGACGGTATTTTCCCTGCAGTCAATTGCGATTGAATATCTTGAAAACAAGTATGACATAGGTGCATTTGCATTCCTTGATGATTAACTTGTACTTTTAAACTCATCGTTGCGTCGTTTTTTCCACAATGTTGACATTTCATATATATAATTCCTCCCAATAATCATTTGACTTTGACTATCTTTAACCTTTGACTTTAGTATACACTGACCTTTTTTGACTTTCAAATAATTTGCTTGGGTATATAAATTATCAAACATGAAATAATAACTATTAAAAAAACTGCCCAGAAATCTAATAAACAGATTTCTGGACAGTAATTGTACTTCTATTAAAACTTCGAACCACCATATCCATACTCATCCAGTAGTTCTTCAAACGTTTTATTTTTTTCTTTTTGCTTTTTTTCAAAAGCTAGCTGAGCTTGTCTTTCTTCTTCTACTACCCTCTCGATTGTGGGCGAAAAATCTAAATTTACAATGGCTAATTGGATATCTTCGCATTTAATTCAATCAAGAGAAAAAAATGGAACTGTCCTATGATATAATGCAAATAATAGAAAAGTTATGGTTAAGGAGGCTGCCATTTGGATTCCGACCTCAAAAAACTTATAATTCAAATCATTCTAGACTATAAAGAAAAAGGACCACAATGGAAACCCGGAAAAGACTTAATACATCTAAAAAAACGAATCACTAGGCGTGATATCCCCTTAGAATCCACACTAGAAGAATATAATAATTTAATTACTGATATAGTTACAAATATCCAAAGTAATGTCCACATTTATCACTTGGAACATTTTGCACAACGCTACATTATCTTTTCCGCAAATAATTGGATAATTATCATTGGGGAAGATAGAAGTATGGAAACAGCTATGACAACAAAATCATCCGATCGTTATTTATCAAAAGAAAAAGGATATAATTATATTGGTACAGTTAAGGAGGTTTTTTCATGGATCGAATGACATTAATAAATCTATATGGTCAAGGAGTCACTGATTGTGAAACAAGCCCTTTTGAAATGCTTGAAACATTCCATATTAGAAGCGAATTACATCAACTAACACTTACTAAAGAAGAAAAAAGAATGTTAGCTGCCTATGATTTAAAATTATTAAGCCATGCAGAACAAGTTTATGAACACACAAATAAAGCCTATGACTTTTCAATGTCTAAAGAGTCCATGGACGAATGGTGGTGGCATTTGGATTCCCTACTCAAAGGAGAAATTGTATTTAGTGCTACATCTCTTTATGATGATGTTATTTAAAATAATTAAATAAACACAACTCCAACAAAAAAAGTTTAGAAATCCACCTACTGGATTTCTAAACTTTTATAATTCGCCTAAAACTTCGAACCACCATATCCATACTCATCCAGTAGTTCTTCAAACGTTTTATTTTTTTCTTTTTGCTTTTTTTCAAAAGCGAGCTGAGCTTGTCTTTCTTCTTCTTTTGCTTGCTCTTCTGCTACTAGCTGTTTCTTTGTTTCTTTTAATTTATCTAGTACATCAGATGAAAGCTGATCGAATAGACCATTTCCCTCTTCTTTTTTTGCTGCTGGTTTTGCTTGTTGTTTTTGTTTTTTCTTTGCCATTTGGTTCACCTTCTTATATTAACGTTTAACGATTGTCGCTACTCCTTGGCCACCGCCGATACATAGTGTTGCAAGGCCTGTTTTCGCATCTTGTTTTTCCATTTCATGAAGTAAAGTAACGAAAATACGTGCGCCACTTGCTCCTATTGGATGACCAAGAGCGATAGCTCCACCATTTACATTTAGTTTATCATGATTGAAAGCTAATTCTCTATCAACAGCAATCGATTGTGCCGCAAATGCTTCATTTGCTTCGATCAAATCGATATCGGAAAGAGAGATTTGCGATTTAGTTAACACTTTTTTCACTGCTTCCACTGGTCCAATTCCCATGATACTTGGATCTACCCCAGCAGATGCATTTGCTACGATTGTAGCAATTGGTTTTAACCCTAATTCTTCCGCTTTTGCCTTAGACATTACAACTACCGCTGCTGCTCCGTCATTAATACCTGAAGCGTTTCCTGCAGTGACAGATCCATCTTTTTTAAATGCTGGACGAAGCTTACTTAATTTTTCTTCCGTAGATCCTTTTTTCGGATATTCATCCGTATCAAATATGATTGGATCTCCTTTACGTTGTGGAATTTCTACAGGCACGATTTCATCCGCAAATTTTCCTTCTTCTATTGCACTTACAGCACGAGCTTGTGATCTTGCAGAAAAAGCATCTTGCTCTTCTCTTGTAATACTATATTGATCGCATAAATTTTCCGCTGTAATTCCCATATGATAGTCATTAAATGCACACCATAAGCCGTCAGAAATCATGCTGTCCACCACTTTTTGATCACCCATACGGAAACCATCTCGTGCATTTTTCAATAGATAAGGAGCTTGGCTCATGTTTTCCATACCACCAGCCACAATTATGTCCGCATCTCCTGCAATGATTGCTTGTGTAGCAAGGTGGATTGCTTTTAGACCTGATCCACATACTTTGTTAATAGTTAGTGCCGACACAGCTACAGGTAATCCAGCTTGGATAGAAGCTTGTCTTGCTGGGTTTTGTCCTAATCCTGCTTGAAGTACATTCCCCATGATTACTTCATCTACAGCATCTTTACTTACTCCAGCTTTTTCTAAAGCTTTTTCAATAACGATGGCACCTAATTTTGTTGCTGGTACATCTTTTAATGCACCTTGGAATGAACCAATTGCCGTTCTAACTGCACTTACGATAACTACTTCGTTTGTCACTTTTATTTCCTCCTCATTTTCCCCTATATTTTGTTCCCCAATTTCCACTACCTTCTTATTCTACTAAATTTCTTAAAAAGTTGCTTGTTTTAACTACGATTCTTACAATAGAATGATAGGATACATATGTATAGTTTATCAAAGAAGGGGACAATTATCGAGATTGGGAGTCAGCTGGAAACGTAAAATATTCATAAAACAACTGTAAAAAGTATGCATGAACTACTATCAATTGTGGAAAAATTATTAGAAGAAGAAAATTTCGTACGAGCAATTAATTTAAATAGTTGTCCTTTTACTATTGGTAACCCAGAAAATGTAACAACCTTAGATATTGTGAATATGCTAAGACATAAGAGTATTGTCGAGAATACGAAATAAATAGGAGTGGAGGCTATGAAAAAAAGAGTCATCGTTTGGACGAGTATTTTTACAAGTGTCGTCACGGCGATCACCACTGTTTTCGGATTTTTTGTTACGAACAAGTTAATGTATATGAAGAAAAAAGAAAATGACTTCATATTAAACCGCGAAGTTACATCGAAACGGTTTGATGAGGCTTGGTTTCGTGCAGTGAACAAAACAGAGCAGTGGATCGAGTCAATAAATGGGTATTCCTTAAAGGCTATCTTTGTAGAGCCATTAGAAACAAAAAACTACGTTATTATTTGTCATGGAGTAACCGAAAACAAAATAAATTCCCTTCGTTTTGTACGGATGTTTGAACGACTAGGCTTCAACAGCGTTGTCTATGACCATCGAAGACATGGAGATTCTGGTGGGAAAACAACAAGCTTTGGTTTTTATGAAAAGATCGATCTGCAGTCTATTGTAGAAGTAGTCCGAGAGCGGGCAGGAGAAAATGCGGTTATCGGCATTCATGGTGAATCAATGGGAGCAGCAACTATGCTACTATATGCAGGTTCTATAAAAGATGACGCAGATTTCTATATTTCCGATTGTGCTTTTTCTAATTTTGAGGAGCAAGTGTCACACATCATCAAAAAGTCAACTCCCCTTCGCACAGGACTTGCCATTCGATTTGCGAATCTATTCTTAAAAATGCGGGATGGTTACACATTAAATCTCGTATCGCCAATTGATGTAGTAGATAAGATTGAGAAACCAGTGCTATTTATTCATAGTTTGCAGGACGATTTTATACTGCCAAAAATGACCGAGGAATTATTTGAACAGAAAAAAGGACCTAAATCATTAAAGCTGTTTGATATTGGATTGCATGCAAAATCATTTAATGAAAATAGTGAAGAATATGAGCAAGTAGTTGCAGACTTTTTATTAGAAAACAAGCTACTGAATAAGTAAAAAGCACTCATTGAAGAGTGCTTTTATTTGTTTTGCATTTTATTCATTTGGTTCATCATTTGTTTTACTTGTTTTTCAGAAGGCTTACGTCCCATCTGTGCCATCATCATTCGAAGCATTTGTTCATTGATAGGTGGGTTTTCTTTTAAGTATTTCATCATATATTGACGTGCTGCAAAGAAACCGATTGCCGCACCAGCGATTAACGCAACGATTACAATAATAATCCATATCCAAGTTTGCATATTTTCTCCTCCTTTACGTTCTTGTCTACGTGTACAAGACACCACTGAAAATTATACTATATATTCCCTGTGCATTCTATATAAATTAAAGAAAAAAGCAATTCGAATACTATTAACGACAAGTATTCGAACTGCTTTTATACATTTCTTATCCCGCATTAACGGGCAGTTATACTCTCATTTCAAGACAGCGGGAATGAAGTACCTCCCACTGATTGAAGTTTCGCTTTATTTTTGTAGTAAGTTTTTCATTTTCGCAACAACATTTTCTACAGAGAAACCATACTCTTTCATCACAATTTCCCCTGGAGCACTAGCACCAAATTGATCAATTGCAATGACGTCTCCTTCAAAGCCAACATAACGGTGCCAGCCAAGAGATGATCCCATTTCAATTGCTAATCGTTTCGTTAAATGAGATGGCAAAACAGATTGTTTATAGGCTGCATCTTGTTTCTCAAATAAATCCCATGATGGCATTGAAACAACTGAAACTTGAATGCCTTCAGCAGCAAGCGCTGTCTGCGCTTCTACAGCTAGACTAACCTCTGAACCTGTAGCAAGTAGAATTGCTTCCGCATTTTCATTTGGTGAGATGACATAAGCACCTTTAGCAACACCCTCACTTGCTTGTTCTACAGAACCTTTTAGCGTCGGCAAGTTTTGACGAGATAACACAAGTACTGTCGGATGATCTTTCGCAGATACAGCAAGTTTCCATGCTTCCGCTGTTTCGTTTGCATCAGCAGGACGAACGACTGACAAACCTGGCATTGCACGTAACGAAGCTAAATGCTCGATCGGTTCATGTGTAGGACCGTCTTCTCCAACGGCAATACTATCATGTGTGAACACATAAGATACTGGTAATCCCATAAGAGCGGATAAACGAATCGCAGGTCTTACATAATCACTAAATACGAAGAATGTACCACCGAATACGTTTAAGCCACCATGAAGTGCCATACCGTTTAAAGCAGCACCCATCGCGAATTCACGCACGCCAAACCAAATGTTTTTGCCTGCATAATTCTCTGCAGCAAAATCTCCAGCATTTTTCATCGTTGTTTTATTTGAGCCTGCTAAATCTGCACTTCCTCCAAAGAATGAAGGGAGATTTTGAGCAATCGCATTAATTGCATCTCCAGAAGCAGAACGAGTCGCATGGGATGAACCTTCTTCATAAGTTTTCATTGCAGACGCAAAATTCTCCGGAAGCTCTCCACTGATTGCTTGTTTAAATGTAGTAGCAAGCTCTGGAAATGATGCTTCATATGAGCTAAATCGTTCATTCCAAGCATTTTCTTCGTTTACTCCTTGACGCTGAGAAGCTTCTTTAAAAGTCTCATATACTTCTTCTGGTACATGGAAGTCACCTTCGAATAACCATTCATATGCCGCTTTTGCTAAAGCTGTTTCATCTTTTCCAAGTGGCATACCATGTGCATCCGATTTACCAGCTCTATTTGGAGAACCAAAACCGATAACTGTTTTCACTTCAATAAGGGTTGGTTTATCATTTTGTGCTTTCGCTTTTTCGATTGCAGCGGAAATTTCAGCGATATCGTTTCCGTCTTCCACTAAAATATAATTCCATCCGTAAGAATCAAATCGTTTCTCCACTTTCTCAGAGAAAGATTTGTGCAAATCTCCATCAAGAGAAATATCATTGCTATCATATAAAACGATTAGCTTATCTAATTGTAAATGCCCTGCAAGTGAAATCGCCTCTGCTGCGACACCTTCCATTAAATCGCCATCTCCGCAAAGCGCATATGTGTAATGATCTACAATAGCATGGTCTTCTTTGTTGTACGTAGCTGCTAAATGAGCTTCTGCCATAGCCATACCTACTGCCATTCCAATACCTTGTCCAAGAGGACCAGTTGTTGCTTCTACACCTACAGTATGACCAAACTCTGGATGTCCTGGAGTTTTAGAGCCCCACTGTCTGAAGTTTTTTATCTCTTCCATCGGTAAGTCGTACCCACCAAGGTGAAGTAGACTATAAAGAAGCATGGAACCATGACCTGCGGATAAAACAAAACGGTCACGATTAAACCAGTTTGGATTATTAGGGTTGTGACGTAAGTGCTTTGTCCATAATGTATAAGCCATTGGTGCAGCTCCCATTGGAAGACCTGGATGGCCTGAATTCGCTTTATCGATTGCATCAATAGATAAGGTACGAATTGTATTAATTGCAAGTAAATCTGACTGTAATGACATGAATGACATCCTCTCGAACAAAATTTTTAACTATAGCTCTAGTTTAGACAACAATGCATCTATTATCAATGGTTTCTGAAATGATTAATTAATTCAGAAACTTACCTTTTTTGGCTTGTTGTACTTTTGCAGGAGTAACATCATTTCCAGCAGGATCGATTACTTTCACACTTTCAATAGTATCTCTCATAGTAGATCGGAACGTTTCTAAATATTCTTTTCTTAGAGCGCTTTGTTCTTTTGCTTCTTCTATGGATAATCCAGTTGTTTTAGATTTTTTGGAGAGCTCGCCAATGCGTGCTAGTTTTTGTTTACTTAACATATATATCATCCTTTCCTTTTGTATCTCTTATAAAGGTAAGTAAAAAAGAGACAGAGTGCAAGTCTTTACACTTCCTCTGTCTCCATAAATTCAATATATCTGCGATGAACAGTTGCCTTACTTATTTCAAAGCCTAATCCTTTTAACGTGGAAGCTATCTCTTCGTACGTTAGCCCAGCATTTCGCAGCCTTACAATTTCATTTACAGGTGCATCAATTCGTTCTCTTCCTTCCGGATTTCCTTTTACCTTTAAGTTTTTCTCAGGTCGAAATCCTTTAGAAACAGCTCGTTTCATTCCCCGCTTGATTTTCGCATTATGAAGCTTCCGTTGATATTCCTCCACCAGTGCTAAAATTTCTAACAGCATAGAATCCATTTCATTTAAATTCAATATACCTTTATCTTGTAAAGTAAAGACAGATGTATTAGTTTTTTGAAGTAAATGAAGCACTGCCATTCGACCATTTCCACGACCTATTCGAGTCTCATCCTGAACGAAAACCGCTTTAATATCGAAATCCTTTATGTATACGAGTAAATCAAGCAAGCCCTCGCGCTCAATATCATATCCACTATGTTGATCTGTAAACACTTCACATACTTCATAACCTTGCGCTTGTGCAAATTCTATCAGTTCCTCTTCTTGTCTGGCTAAAGAAGATTCTTGCGTTTCTTTTTCCGTGCTCACACGACAATATATTACTGCTTTCAATTACTATCACTCGCTATCTCTGTGCCATGATCAAAATGGAAATTTTCCTGTATCTCCGGAATAACAAGCACTTCCCCTACTCGAATATGAGAGCTTTGTAAATTATTCATGACCATTACTTTATTTATCCATTCTTCTTTTGGTTCGTCTGTTGCAAACTTATTTGCAAGTTCCCATAAAGAGTCGCCATGTTCTATTTTAATTTCAGATTGTTGTTCTGTCGATAATGTATTAGAGATAATCAGCGTCATCATAAAAACAACACATAATCCTAAAAATAATGTAATAAAATTGTTTTCTTTTACCCAATTCACGTTAAATCCCCCTAATTAGAATGTTTGTTCGGTATTTATGTTCCTATCATAAAACGAACATTTGTTTTTGTCAACACTTATTAGAACCTATGTTTGCATAATGTATGAGAGACTGTTATACTTATAGTAAGAAAGAATTTAGTAGAAAAATGACCAAAAAAGAGGTGAACTCATTGAAAAAAGCATCGAAAAGACAAGAGGACATTTTAGCTTTTATTAAGGAAGAAGTTCGTACGAAAGGATATCCACCCTCCGTACGTGAAATAGGCGAAGCAGTCGGACTAGCATCGAGTTCTACTGTGCACGGGCACTTAGCTCGTCTTGAGAGCAAAGGCCTTATTAGAAGAGACCCGACGAAACCACGCGCAATTGAAATTCTTGATGGTATTGCCGAAAAACAAGGTGTTGTCCATGTTCCGTTAGTAGGTAAGGTTACAGCAGGTCTACCAATTACTGCTGTCGAAAATATTGAAGAGTTTTTCCCGCTGCCTGAAACATTCGGTACAGCCGATGATCATTTATTTATGTTAGAGATTATGGGAAATAGTATGATAGAGGCAGGTATACTAGATGGTGATTATGTTGTCGTAAAACAACAACAATCTGCTAATAATGGGGATATAGTTGTCGCAATGACAGAAGAGGACGAAGCTACGGTTAAACGTTTTTTCAAAGAAAAATCATATTTCCGCTTGCAACCTGAAAATTCTTCTATGGATCCAATTATTGTTGACCAAGTATCGATTCTCGGTAAAGTAGTTGGCGTATACCGCAATATCCAATAAGGGATAGAATTCTCGTAAACTTGACAAATTATATGAAAGTCCGTATGATGACAAAGAGCCGATATCATATTTAAACGAAAAGTGGACATTTTCGTTTAAATCATCGAAAAACCCACTTATCTTTAATCAGATGAGTGGGTTTTGTTTTATCCTTCTGTTGCTTGTATTTCTACTTCTTCTCCATTTAATATTAATCGATAAGTTACTTCCGCTTTTAACGAAGCAGAAACTGCGCAATACTTTTCTTCTCCAAGTTTAATAGCACGAATAACCTTTTTCGCATCAATATCCCCTTTTACATCAAATAATAATGTATATCCCGTAAATGCAGTCGGTAATTCTTCACGACGAGCCCCGTCCACTGTGATTTCAATTGATTCGATTTTTTCTAAATGTGGTTTTAAAATCATCGTTACGTCAATTCCAATACAACCAGCTAACGAACTAAGTAACATTTCCGTTGGTGTCGGAGCCTTTCCTTCTCCCCCGTAGTTTGCCGTTGCATCCATTACCATTGGATAACCAGATGCACCTTTTGCTTCAAACGCTCGTCCACCCTGCCATATCGCTTTTACTTCCATTGTTTATCATGCTCCTTTTTTAAAACTCATTTACTTTTGCTAAAAACTTTTGGGCTCTTTCTGTTGATGGATGTAAAAAAAACTTTTTCGGCTCTGCATCTTCTACAATTTGACCTTCCGCCATAAATAATATGCGATCTGCCGCATCTTGTGCAAACCTCATTTCATGCGTAACGATAACCATTGTCATACCTTCATCAGCCAATTCTTTCATCACTTTCAACACTTCTCCTACAAGCTCTGGGTCTAATGCGGAGGTTGGCTCGTCAAACAACATAATTTTAGGCTCCATGGCCAGTGCACGTGCAATTGCTACACGCTGCTGTTGCCCACCTGAGAGCTTCGAAGGATAGACATTCTCTTTTTCCTGCAAGCCGACCTGTTTCAAAACTTTTGAAGCGATTGCTTTCGCTTGTTCCTTCGATTGCTTTTTCACGACGATCAATGCTTCCATTACATTTTCAATCACCGTTTTATGAGGATATAAGTTAAATTGTTGGAAAACCATACCAGTATCTTGACGGATGGCATGAATTGTTTTTTGTTGTACTTTTCTCGAATCCTTTGCAAATAGTTGATGATTATTAACAGAAATTGCCCCGCCAGTAATCTTCTCTAATCCATTGATACACCGCAAAAACGTACTCTTTCCTGAACCACTCGGTCCAATAACCGCGACTACTTGATGAGCGGGAATCGTCAGCGAAATATTTTTTAACACTTCCTGTTGATCGAAGCTTTTCGATAAATCACTTATCTGTATCAAGACTGTCCCCCCTTAATAAACGGATAATTGTTTTTCTAATCTACTTAATATAAATGTAAATACCGTACTCATGATCCAATACATTAAAGCAATCGTTAAATAAAACGGCATATTTACATAATACTGTGCGATTAATAATTGGGCTGAGCGCATAAGCTCCGTAACTGCAATCACAGAAACTAAAGAAGTCTCCTTCAGCATCCCAACAAATGTATTCCCGAGTGGTGGTATCGCGATACGTATCGCTTGTGGAATAACGATACGGCGAATAGCCTGTGCCTCTGTCATCCCAGTCGCAAGAGCCGCTTCTGTTTGCCCGGCAGGCACCGCTTGGATCGCTCCTCGAAATGCCTCCGATACATAAGCACCAATATTAATACTTAATGCAATATAAGCAGCTGTCAATGAACCTAGCTCTATCCCAAAATCGACAAGCCCAAAATACACGATAAAAATTTGAACTAATGGTGGTGTTCCCCGAATAATCGATACATACCCTCTCGCTACATTACGAAAGAAGCGATTGCCCTTTAAACGTGCAATCGCTGTGATCAAACCGATTATTAAACCGAAAAACATAGATACCACCGTTATTAATAAAGTATAATACGCTCCCTTTAATAAAAAGGGTATATTATCTATGATCATATCCATGTACACAACCTCTTTTCTTACTCGGCTTTCGGTTCTTCATCAAACCACTTAACGAAAATTTCTTTATACGTTCCGTCTTCTTTCATCTCGGCTAATGCTTTATTTAAGGCAGCTACTAACTCTGTATTCCCTTTTTTAACAGCTACTGCAGCTTGATCCGATTTAATCGGTGCACCGACCGCTTTTACTTGAAATCCATTTTCTTCAACAATTGGTTTTAATGCATAGGCATTATTGATCGTTGCGTCCACTCGTCCAGCGTCTAAATCTTTAAGCGTTGTGATCACATCGTCGTATGTGTTGATTTGGAATTCACCAACTTGTTTCATCAACTCATTACGCAGGAATGCTTCATCATTCGTTCCTAAACCAACTGCAATCTTTTTGCCTTTAAAATCATCTACTGATTGAACAGAAGTATTATCTTCCTTCACAATAACTTTTACATCATTTGTAATATAAGGATCTGTAAAATCTAATTGTTTTTGTCGATCTTCTGTAATCGTCACCTGACTAACTAACATATCAAATTTACCCTTTTGCAACCCAGGGATTAAACCTGAAAATTCCTGCGCAACAAATTTTGCTTCAACACCTAGTCGCTTCGCTAATTCTTTTGCGATATCTACATCAAATCCATCAAATCCTTGCTCCTTATTTCGGAAATTATAAGGCGCATATGTACCCATTATCCCTACTGTTATTTCCCCTTTATCCTGAATTGCTTGTAATGAGTTTTTGTCATTTTCCTTATTAGCATTATTACCACATGCTGCTAACAGCAAAACTACTGCAGCTACTAAACTCCATAACACTTTACTTTTTTTCATCAATATTTCCTCCTTATATTGCCTATAACCATTTTTTCAGCTTTTTCATCACTAGTACCACTAATCAACCAAAACCAAACTTTTTCTTATTATTCCCCAAAAGCAGGTACAATATGACGAAAATTAACATGTATACAAAAAATAAAGAAGTTGTTGGATAAGTCTCTACAAAACTAATCCAACAACTTCTTTATTACTGCATTTTTTTCTCTAATTCCGCAATTCGCTTTTCTAGCTCCTCGACTTTTTGTGCGATCGGTACCGCAACCGCCCATGTATAAAACTGATTAACACTTTTAAGGGGATCTTTGCCATCTGTAATTTTCAATCTCATCGCTTCTTGACGAATTGCTTCCTGTCCTGCTGTTAGCTGTGACTCAGCCATACGTAATTCCTCCTTTTTCAATTCAACTGCATTATTCAGTGCAGCTAACGTGTTAGTTCCTACTATTCCGTCTGCCGTTAAGTTGTTTGATTGTTGGAAGCTTTTAATAACTGCTTCCGTTACTGGACCTTCTATTCCATCCACATTCAATTGATAGCCAATCATTACGAACATTTTCTGTAGCTCTGCCACTTCTGGATCCACTATATAGTGTAAGGGATTTACGGCATTTGGTTGGCCTGGTGCATAATTAGGAATATGCAATTCAAAATGTAAATGCACTCCTGTACTATTACCAGTGCTGCCTTTAACTCCAATTTGTTGACCTTGATTGACGATTTGTCCCGGTTTTACGGTAATCGTTTTCAAATGCGCATACAATGTTTCGTACCTATTGCCATTCACAATATGTGTAAGGATGATCGCATTTCCATATCCATCAATCACCTCAGCTCGTTTTACAGTGCCTTTTTCAGAAGCTATTATGATGGGACTTCCATCACTACCAAAATCTACACCTTTATGTGCTTTCCATTCTCCAGTAACCGGATTTTTTCGAAGTGGGCTGAACCTCGAAGTGATTCTTCCTTCGCACGGTCTAATAAACATGACATTTCTCCTTTCTATCGTTTAGTAGAATCAATGTTCCCTTTATTAGTAAATGCAGAAATAATATATTTTTATAGTCTATTATCATTAGTTTTGATAATAAATTTATAAGAAAGCTCTATCGCAAAAAGTTTCTCTGCTTCTTCTAGTTTTCGCTTTACCTCTTCTAAAATCCTCTCATTTCCTTCTTTGTTAATAGGTCCAACTGGTTGCACAATATAATATCCTGGTCCAGGAATCCAATTAGCCATTATTCAAACCTCCGACTCATTTAAAATGGAATATCTCCAATTCGATAATCCTTCGTCTCTTTAAAAACTATAAACTTCGGCTTCTTAAAAAAGCGGGATATAAGCTTTTTATCATAAAGCGCCATCAAAGAATTGCTTGTTAAATTAGTCGTGTAGATTGTTACTTTATCTTGTCGGCTGGTGGATAAGGCATATAGAAATTTATGAACAAAGTCCGTAGCAGTCTTCTCAGTGTCAATCGCTCCTGATTCAGCACCAAGATCATCAATAACTAGGAAATCTATCTGTTCGATTAGCCTCAAAAAATAGAACTCATTTAGTATCAATTCTGGTTTTTTATAGGATTCTCTTACTTTACGAAGCATCAGTTCAAAACTGATAAATGCACAAGATTTCTGAACCGGCTCATCGTCACCTATACTTTTTATCTTCCGAGTGTTCAAAGCTCGAAGGATAGCATAAGCCAAATGACTCTTGCCGGCACCAGCCTTACCTTGGAAAATAATGTTGAATACTTGTCCATTTTCTAAGCGATCCACACATTCTATTACCATTTGCTTATTAAAGTAGGCTTCTGTTTGCGCATGAACTGTATAATTTTCAAGCGTTGCATCTAGTAAGGTTCGATCAGACAATAAGCTTTTTCGTTCGAGAGAAAGACTTTTTAAATTAGCGAATTGTGTATTTATTTTATTTTCCAATGCTTTATTTTCATGGTTTGTAAAACACTTCGGACACTTGGCTTCGCCTTCAAATTCCAAAAGTTGAACCGAATGAATCGGGCATGCTTCAGAACGGTAAATCATTCTCTTGTCGAAAGTCTTCAGCACGTTGCCTATTTGCTGCATGCTCGTCCACCACTTTCTTTTGATTTCGATAGTTTTCAAATTTCGTTCCAAAAAGCGTATCTGGACGTAGAAACTTGCTCCATTTAGGATGATTCAGCCACTCGTTCACTTTCACGTCTATCACATGAGTAAAGTCGTCGAGGCGATATCCTTCATTCCATCGCGCTGTGATTTTAGCTTGGGTAGTTTTCGAGCTTGCTTTAAAATTTGTTTTTGCTTTGCTGTTCAAATAATCGATGATTATTAAAAACGGAATAACCGCTTGCTCTTTTTTTATTATTTTTTTATTATCTGTTGTAATATCTGAAGTTATATCTGTTAATGATTTTGACAAATTGTCAGGTTCCATTTCTACATTTTGAAATGTTCCATTAGGACAGTTTGTCACAAACCATTTGACAAAATTGTCAATGTGAAGCCGGTAATGTACCGTTGGAGACCCACCTGCTCTAAAAAGCTTTGTTTCGATTAAGCCTTTTTCTACTAATTTATTCGTAGCATAACGAACTTGCCGTTCGTTAAACATACTTCCCTGTACCAATCTTTATACGATTTATAAAAAAATCCATCCGATCTTTTAGCTTTGTCCGCATAAAAAACAATCTGATTTAACAACAAAGACTCTGCCATATCACCAGTAATTTCAATATACAATTTAGGAATCGAAACAATGCCATTTTGTACACTTGATCGCGCTAAGATATACTGAAGTTTATTAAATCTACTCATCACCAATTCTCCTTTCATTAGGTAGATAGGTTGGTTTGGTGAAATTGGATACATAAAAATAGAAAAATAAAAAGGCTTTAGTTCAAGTTCACACTGACCTAAAGCCTTTTTATATATTATTCATTTTTAAGTTTTATTGATAAAACATTAATGTTTATCCTATAAACGTACTTAATGCCATTACTCCAAGCAACCCATAAATAAATACGGTTGAACATTAAAGCCAGCAAAAGCACTTGGCACAAACCAATTCTTAATTATGAGACGTAAAAAACATTATAATTTGTGATAATTCTAATTACCTAATTTATTTTGTGTATTTCAATTAAGTCATTTTATGTTAAAATCTCAAGTAGGTATATGTGCGCAAAACCATAACAGGTGGATAGTCGCACTAAAATCTTTTCTATTTACATATATTTTTAAATAGGAAGAAAATTGAGGAATATTATTAGGAGGAAATACTATGAAAAGAACTTTATCGTTTGCTTTAACCGCTACATTGATACTTAGCAGTTCAGCTATCTCCCCCACTCCGGCAGATGCTGCAGGAAAAGCATTTAGCAACTGTACAGAATTGAATAAAGTTTATAAAGGTGGAGTAGCAAAAGCGGCTAACGTAAAAAACAAAGGTGGCAAAACTAAATATGCACCTTTTGTATCAAAAGAAATTTATGATGCCAACGTAAAAAGTGATCGTGATAAAGATGGGATTGCTTGTGAAAGATAAATCTTATATTAGTCGTTATCAGTAATAAATGTAGTTTTTTTCATCACCATCAGTTAGATATCGGCTGTTTTTAGAGAAAAAGAAAAAGCGTTGGAGCCATAGAGCCCCAACGCTTTTCTATTAATACATCTTCAAATATTGTTCACGTTCCCAAGGATGTACAGTCGTTCTAAACATATCCCATTCAATCTCTTTCGCTTCTACGAAGTTTGCATAAATATGCTCACCTAGTGCTCCGCGGATTACTTCACTTTTTCCAAGTTCTAATACCGCTTCATGAAGAGTTGGTGGTAAGTTATGAATACCGTTTTCGATACGTTCTTCTTCAGTCATCACGTAAATATTACGGTCAACTGCTGGTGGTGGCGTCATTTTTTGTTTAATGCCATCTAGACCAGCTTGTAAAATTACAGCCATCGCTAGGTATGGGTTCGCTGCTGGATCTACAGAACGAACTTCAATACGTGTACTTAATCCACGAGAAGAAGGAATTCGAACTAGTGGGCTTCTGTTTTGACCTGACCAAGCAACATAACAAGGTGCTTCGTAACCAGGAACTAAACGTTTGTATGAGTTTACAGTTGGGTTTGTGATAGCAGTAAAATGTTGTACATGCTCTAATACACCTGCCATAAATTGCATCGCTGTTTCGCTCATTTTGCTTTCTGTTGATTCATCGTAAAATGCATTTTCTTTCCCGTTGAATAATGAAACGTTAAAGTGCATTCCAGAACCGTTTACGCCGAATAATGGTTTTGGCATGAATGTCGCATGTAAACCATGTTTACGAGCGATTGTTTTAACTACTAGTTTAAACGTTTGAATATTATCACATGCTGTTACCGCATCTGCATATTTGAAGTCAATTTCGTGTTGTCCAGGAGCTACTTCATGGTGAGATGCTTCAATTTCAAAGCCCATTTCCTCTAGCTCAAGTACGATATCGCGGCGGCAGTTTTCTCCAAGATCGACTGGCGCTAAATCGAAGTAACCACCGTGGTCATTTAATTCTAAAGTTGGTTCGCCTTGTGCATCTAATTTAAATAAGAAAAATTCAGGCTCCGGTCCTAAGTTAAAGCTTGTGAATCCTAATTCTTCCATTTCTTTTAATACTCGTTTTAAGTTATTACGTGGATCTCCTGCAAATGGAGTGCCATCCGCTTTATTAACGTCACAGATTAGACGAGCTACTTTCCCTTTTCCAGTTATCCAAGGGAATACAACCCATGAATTCAAATCCGGAACTAAATACATATCTGACTCTTCAATTCGTACGAATCCTTCAATAGAAGATCCGTCGAACATCATTTTATTGTCGAGAGCTTTATCGAGCTGACTCACTGGAATTTCAACGTTTTTAATCGTACCTAGTATGTCTGTAAACTGAAGACGAATAAAATTCACCTCATGTTCCTTGACGAACTTTTTAATATCTTCTTTTGTGTACTTGCTCATTTTTTCACTCTCCTAAATTATTTTATAATCAAACCCCGTTCTATCGAAAGAAGCGAGACAGATCTCCTTGCCGTAAAGATGCCCGTTGATGTCTTTGAGCTATCTGCATTTCTTCTTTTACAATTGCACGAAGTTGTGCATCTGTAATTACTTGTTTTGCATCGTTTTTTAATGCTGGATTGTTTTTCATTTCGAAGATTTGTTTAATCCCGGCAATATTCACACCTGTTGCTAGCATGTCTTTTATTTCCAATAATGTATCGATATCATCTAAAGAGAACATGCGTTGCTTTCCTTCTGTTCGTGCAGGCTGAACAAGTTCATGTTCTTCATAATATCGAATTTGTCTAGCTGTTAAGCCAGTTAACTGCATGACAATATTCATAGATAGCAGTGGCATGGAACGTCTCCATTCCTTTTCCATCGCTGCACCTCCTAGCTGGATATATGAATAGTATATGTCATGTTAGCTAACATGTCAACATCATGTCAGGAAAAGTAACATGATTTTTTGTTTCACACAAGAAATCACTTTCCCATAGAAAGAGTCGTCTACCAATATCTTTCTACTCAAAATTGGTTGCTCTCATGCCAAATTGGTTGCTTTTCGAATCTAACTGGTTGCTTTGGATGACTAGTTGGTTGCCCTTATCCTCTTATTGGAATTACTCCATTGATACGTATTTATTTTAGCTAAACGGATATGATGTATACCTTTCAACAAAAATCACTATTTTAACAATTGGTTGCTTTCACCAGCAATTTGGTTGCTCTCATGCTGAATTGATTGCTTTCAACACTGATTTGGTTGCTTTCTAAGACCGTCTAGTTGCCCTTAGCCATTTAATGAGATTTAGTTAACCAAGCTGTATTTTACTCCCCACTCTTTCTAAAAAATCTATATCCTATGTAGTTTAACAAAGCCCCCCGTTCCATACTTCCCCATGAGAAGCCTCACAAAACAAGACTGAAAATTAAAAAACGTGAAAAATGATCAACTCATTTTCCACGCTTCCTATATTTACCTTAAAGACTGCACTGCTCCTAAAATAGCATATTTCACATGCTCATACGTCAAGCCACCTTGGATAAAGGCCGTATACGGAGGACGGATTGGTCCATCTGCAGTTAACTCCATACTAGATCCTTGAATGACTGTACCCGCGGCCATAATGACATCTTCCTCATAATCCGGCATATAAGCAGGTTCAGGCGCAAATTGCACATTAACTGGCGAATGCATTTGAATCGCTTTGCAAAACTGAATCATTTGTTCAAATAAGATTAGTTCTTTTTGTGCAATGGGGTTCTATCATTATGCACATTGTAACAAAGTCAATTTTACCCACGATATAACCCCCACTTTTTTCTAACTTAAGGACGCATCAATATAATTCTAGCATGCAATTCTACAACTATCCTACGAGATAGCCACACTTCTAGTACGTACAACCAGTCCTCCAATGTAATATATAACGCCGCTAACGAATAGTGCATTCAAAGATGGAATGCCCCACGTTACAAAATAGCCCACTAAAAATCCGCCTGCCCAAGCAATGATCGTAATAGGACTTAATCTACCGGCAACACTTGGTAACTCGCCACGTTCTCTGGATTCATCTAATACTTGACGACTCGTTTTAAGAATGAAGTAGTCTATAATTATAATTCCCGCAACCGGAGGAACTAACACACCAAGTACTACTAGGAAATCGATAAAATAATTTAAAATCCCGATTGCAGATAACACTGTACCGATTATTCCAATGACAAGAGTAACTTTCGCACGACCTAACCGTACATTAAAGACAGAATCAAAAATGGATGTAACACTTAGAGATGCAGCGTATAAATTGACATTATTAATTTTAATAGTAGAAAAAACAACGACTAATGCGGCAATAATCCCTGATGCTTGAACCATAATACTGACAACGTCATTTGTTCTTGCAGCTAATGCTAGTAAAACTGCTATCATATTGATACCTAGTTCTCCTATAATTAAGCCAATTGTAGTCATCCAGAACACATCTTTTCCACTTCTAGCAAAACGACTAATATCAGGCGTAATGATTGCCCCTACGATAAAACCGCCCGCAATCATTGTAGAAGCTACCCCAATTGATAGCGGCTCACCCGCTGGAGCTGCTGAAAAGAGCTCGGATAAAGAAGTCTCATGAAAGACAGAAAATACCCCTGCCGATACGGCAAGTAAAAAAGCAGGCACTGCAATTGCAGCTGTAATGCTAAGCAATTTAAACCCAAAAATAACTAAGAAAGTTACACTTAAACCAGTAAGGAACATAGCGGGTATTAACGGTAATTTGCCGTTAGATGCTTCTACTAACCCACTGGCAAAAATCGTATTTTGGACACCGAACCAACCGATACAGGAAATTGCTATTATAATACTAAAAATCGTACCTCCATGTTTTCCGAAGCCCGCCCAACGCGTCAATAAACTCGTTGATAGCCCTTCCCTAACACCGATGTAGCCCAAAAGGAATCCAACAACTTGAAGTATGATGCTACCAAAAAAAGTGGCAATGAGCGCATCCGTAAATGTCATGCCATATCCCATCGTAGCCCCTAAAATAAATTGTGAGATTGTGGCAAATGCCCCAACTCGAATGATCGTAATGCTCCATAAAGATTTTCGTGCGGATTGTGGCACACGTGATAATGAGTAATCATCACCGATAGCATTTTTTGCTGCGCTCATATTAGTCCCCCTTTAAATTAAATACGTACTTTTGATGGTGGTGTCATATAGGTTAAACGGCTTTGTTTGACTTTCATATTTACAAGTGATTCCGCCATTTGAAGTGAAGCAAAAGCAGGATCGATAACAGGTACATCATACCCGGAAGCACTTAGACGTTCTTGCAATTCGCTTGCAACACCTAGGAAACCTGTGCATCCTAATACTAAAGCGTGCGCCTGATCTTCTTCGATTGCTTTGATCATTTCGGAATAGAGAGCATCCACCAAACGTTCTTTGTCTTGCACCTCTAGCACTGGAATTGAAACATATCGAACGGATGCAAGTTTGCTATCTAAACCAGCTAACTTGCTAACATTACGAATCATTGAAATAACATTAGGCAATACAGTAACGACCGAAAAAGAACTGGCTAATGAACTGGCATAAAGCATAGAGGATTCACCTGGACCAATCACAGGAATATCAAGTACCTCCCGAGCCGCTTTAACGCCAGGATCAGCGAAACAATCACTAATAATGGCATCATACCCCTCTTTTTCTGCTTCAATTGCTTTCTCTAAAAAGTTTGGCAAACAAAGCGCTTCATCGTATTCGCTTTCGATTGATGCGGGACCGGTGGATAAGTTCGTCATGCTTATTTCAGTTCCAGCTGATGCGTAAAAAGAAAATTCTTGCAAAACTTCCTCGTTAAAAATATCCGAAGTGATTGGTAAGATTACTTTAACTTTCATCATCTATGCCCCCTATTAATTTAGATTAAATCCCCAGCAACTTTCACCCGTACTTTTGTAGCATTCCCCGCCATGTAGGCAAGTGGAACTTCTTGGATATCAACCACATTTAATTTTTCTTTGTCAGCCCCAGCTTTTACCGCTTCGTCATATGCAAGCGATTTAGCTAAATCTAACGTCTGTTCCCTCCCTAAATCATCCATTTTGAAGATTTTTTCGATTTCTGCACTCACTTGAGAAATTGCAGATCCAATTGCATTTGCAACGCCGAAATTAGCAGGTTTAATGACTTCACTTGCCCCTTTTAAAGCAGATGGGAATAATATACTGCCACCGCCTACTAAAACAACGGGTATGTCATCTGCACTAGTTTTCATTTTATCGATAGACTCTTCTACCATAAACGTCATTTCTGCATATATTTTTTCTAATAAACTTTGATCTAAATGTGCTACTAACTCAGGATTTCCGATCTTAGCTTTTCCTAAAGCGATAATAACATCTGTTGTTGTTAACGTATTGCCGCCGAAAGCTAAGCCTTCTTTATATAAACGATGACCGACACTTTTGGGACCAATTGTAAATTCGCCGTTATCCTGCAATTTTATAATTGTACCGCCTCCTAATCCCATCGATAAAATATCCGGCATCCGGAAATTGGTGCGAACGCCGCCGACGTCTACAGCAAGAGAAGATTGGCGAGGAAATCCGTTAGCTAGTACACCGATATCCGTCGTTGTTCCACCGACATCGATCACGAGAGCATCTGCTTTTTTCGACAAGTATGAGGCGCCTCGAATGCTATTTGTCGGACCGCAAGCAATTGTTAAAATCGGGTATTTCACGGTGTATTCAACCGACATTAATGTGCCATCATTTTGTCCAAAAAATACAGTTGCTTGAATTCCTTCGTTTTCAAGTGCATCAACAAAGCTTTGGGCAGTGATTTTCGCAACATCCACAATCGCTGCGTTTAAAATCGTAGCATTCTCACGCTCGATTAACCCTACGTTTCCAATTTCTGACGAAAGCGAAATTGCTATATCTGAACCGAGTTCTTCTTGAATAATTTCACTGACACGTTCTTCATGTGCTTTTGAAATCGGTGAGAATACAGAAACAACTGCAATCGAATCTACTTTCCCATTTAATTCCCTACAAATGGATCTTATTTTATCTTCATTTAGTGGGGTAATTTCCCTACCATCGAATTCGTGACCACCTTCAACGATATAAAGATGCTTACCGATAATATTTTTTAAATCCTCAGGTACACCAACCAGTGGTTTAATGGCTAATGTAGCAGGCGCACCTATGCGAATCGAAGCGACTTTGTTTAATCTTTTTCGTTCAACGATCGCGTTTGTACAATGAGTCGTACCTAGCATCGCATACTTAATTTGACTTTTATCAACGTTAGAATTTGAAACTACTTTTTTTAATGCATTGAATATACCAGTTGATGTATCTGCAGTTGTAGGCTCTTTTGCCTCTGCGATCACATTATTTGAAGCATCCAAAATGACAGCATCCGTATGAGTACCGCCAACGTCGATTCCTATCCGATAAATTTCCATAATTACGATAACTCCTTCTTCGCTTGTAATTTTTCAACTTCCACATAAGGCACTTCATATCCAAAATAGGTTGGTCCGACTGTTGCCAACCCTTTTTCTGTACGCCATTTTTCATTTGCAGGTATACCAATAACTGTGCAGCGCGCTCCATAGCGAATGCCTTCCGTAGTAATCGGAATACCAGTATCTGTGTCTAGCACAGCAATTAAGTCTGGTGTAACACATAGCGTTTCCTCGCCCTTAGTTGCTAAAAGGTGTTCATTTTGGAAGTGAAGCATACACTCTTGATCGGTATAAGCATCTAAGCCCTGTACTTTCGCTTGCCCTTTTGCAAAACCATCAACAGTTACACGATTAATATCGCTAATCTTCCCTTTAAACAGTTCAAAACCATTTAATAATTGCAATACAGCATCTATTGGATTCGCTTCATGCTCTTTGGCTTTGCGTATTGCAGCGCCAATTTGTTCTTCCAGTGTCAAACTTTCTAATATGGCACTTTCTTTTACTTCTTCTTTTGTCATCGGATAAATTGCTAGCATGACAGAGCCGCCCATATCTACTGTGGCACTGCGTGCAATCCGTTCCGCCCAATTATTATTAATGGTATTCATAACCAGATTGTTTCCTTTTTCGTCCGCTAAAACCATCGGAGATGCGGATATGCCATTTAAATAAAATGTCACCATCTGTAATTCAGGAAAAGCTCGTCCCATTCCATCCGCATCAATTACCGGTAAGCCAAGTTTTGCTGCCAATGCAAGCGGTAATAATGAATTCACACCACCAGCTTCAATGGGCATCGTTGCATAAATTTCCTGCCCAATATAGTTTTCCAATGCTTTAAAAGCAGCCTCCGCTTCATCACCATTTGGTATTTTTTCTACCATTACTGTAGGTGCGCCCATCATAGCAGAAGGGACGATTAATGCACCATCCGGCACTTCATCAATCGAAATGAGGCGAATAGGTCCATATTCTTCGATTGCTTGTAAAGCCATTAGTTTGCCGATGTACGGATCTCCTCCCCCTCCAGTACCAAGGAGCGCAGCACCAATAGCAATATTTTCAATCTCTTCTTTTCCTAATAATCTCATAATGACTCGTTCTCTCCTTTTTATAATTGATTGATAAGCGCCAGTAATAATTTTTCAGCAGCTTGAACTTGTTTTTCAAACACCTCGTCAGAATAGACGATTGTTGACCAAAAAAGCCCATTTGCAATCAGTTCAATTTGATGTGCACATTGCTTGATTTCTACGTGCGTTGCATTCGGAAATTCGTTTGATAGTTCGTTAAAATAATTTTGTAACAACCAACTTTCAAATTCATTCAAGTATTTTGAAAATTCATTTTTGAAGTCTGCAAAATCGGAAGTTAATTGTACAAAGGCTTTTGTATTTACTACATCTTTTCGATGAAAATAAGCGACGCTTCTTAATAACTGTTGTAAACCACTGCGGACAGGTAATCCCTTTGTTTTCTCGAAAATTCGATGCAATTCCTTTTGATGATTTGCCAATATCTGTTGAAATACTTCTTCTAATAACGCTTCTTTATTTGGATAAAAAAAATAAATAGAGGATGCTTTAATTCCAACGGCATCGGCTATCTTTTTCATCGTGGTCCCTTTATATCCTTCTTCTGCATAAATGGTCAAAGCAGCTTCAATTAGTTTCTTTTTTGTCAATTTGTAATCTCACCACCTACCTAATGTTCGTTAGGTAATATAATAAAACATTTTGTTTCATCTTTCAATATGTTTTGAAAATTTTAATTAGTATGTTTGTTATACAATTGAGAACGCCGTTGTTGAATCAATTACATCAACTTTTTTATCTTTCTGCATTCTCAAGTAGTACAAGGTAATAGATTCTGCACTACAGTTAAAACAGCAAAAAACTGCCTTAACGATTACTGCCATGAAAATTAAAAGGCTATGGCCTCCCATATATTTCTTTATAATGGAATCATCTTTATAGGGAACCAGTTTTTAAACAAACTAGTAACTCCCCTACAATCTCCTCAATAAATGATAAAAGGTAATAAAAAAGCGCAGAAAATGACCAAGTCACTTCCTACACTTCTTTTATTTCTAAATTTACCGTAATGACTGCACTGCTCCTAAAATAGCATATTTCACATGTTCGTACGTCAAACCACCTTGGATAAAAGCCGTATACGGTGGACGGATTGGTCCATCTGCCGTTAACTCCATACTAGATCCTTGAATGAATGTACCCGCCGCCATAATTACATCATCCTCGTAACCTGGCATATAGGCAGGTTCTGGCGCAAATTGTGCATTAACCGGCGAATGCATTTGAATTGCTTTGCAAAACTGAATCATTTGCTCGGCCGTTTGGAACGATACCGATTGTATGAGGTCTGTTCTTTTTTGCGAATAATGGGGTTCTGTCGTCATACCCACTTCTTCTAATACTGCAGACGTAAAAATGGCTCCCTTTACCGCTTGCGAAACAATATGCGGAGCTAGGAAAAATCCTTGGTACATATCCATCAAGGTATTTAGAGAAGCTCCAGCCTCTGCTCCAATTCCCGGTGAAGTCATACGATACGCACACTTCGTTACAAGCTCAGCTTTTCCTGCAATGTAGCCACCCGTTTTCGCAATACCACCACCAGGATTTTTGATCAAAGAACCCGCCATTAGATCTACCCCAACATTGGTCGGTTCCAATTCTTCCACAAACTCACCGTAGCAATTGTCCACGAAAATAATGGCATCTTCTTTTATCGCTCTTATCTTTTGAACCATTTCTTTTATTTGCTCCACCGTAAATGAAGGTCGCACTGCATACCCTTTTGAACGTTGGATCGCAATTACTTTTGTATTTGCTTTGACCGTTTTTTCAACCATTTCCCAATCGATCGCACCTGATTCCAGCAAGTCAACATGCTGATACGAAATACCAAAATCGGCAAGTGAACCAGTATCTTCTTCTCCTCCACTCACAATCGATTGAAGTGTATCATAGGGCTTTCCAGTTATGTACAACAACTCATCATTCGGTCTAAGCACGCCAAACAAACTAATCGAAATGGCATGCGTACCCGAAATAATTTGCGGACGTACAAGTGCAGCTTCTGCACCAAGCGTGGTCGCATACACTTTTTCTAACGTATCACGTCCCTCGTCGTCATAGCCGTAGCCAGTAGATGGGTTAAAGTGGTGATCACTTACTTGATGCGTTTTAAATGCATGGATTACTTTTTGTTGATTGAAGAATGCAATATTTTCTACTTCTTTATGGTAGCTCGCAATTTTTGCTTCCGCTCTTTTTGCAATATCTAAAACTTCTGGTGATAATGTTGTCGTAAAATTCATCTGTTTCGCTCCTTGATTTAAATGACAAATAGAAAAGACTAATCTCAACTAAATGAAATTAGCCTTCGCTGAAGTAAAGTTAGTTAAAACTGTAGCTCGCCTTCCCAATCTAGCATGCCACCTGCAACGTTTGTTACTGTAAAACCGTTTTCCTCGAGAATCTCGCAAGCCATTGCACTGCGGCCACCAGCTTTGCAGACGATATAATGAGGTACGGATTTGTCCAGTTGATCCATTCTCGTTTCGATTTGACCTAGCGCGATATGTTTTGCACCTGGAATGATACCAGTTGCTACTTCTTCGCTTTCACGTACATCAATGACGCTTACTGTTTCGCCAGCGTCTATTTTTTCTAAAAGTTGTTCCGTTGTAATTACATTCATTTTTTTAATCTGCCCTTCTGATGTCTATTCCTTTAAAATCATAATAGTAACCAGCTTGTCTGTCAATTTACCCGGCTTATTCTTCCGTAAGCGGTACAGGCTTAGAAGGAGCAAATGTCGAAATAGCATGCTTGTATATTAATTGTTGCTTTCCATCTGACTCAAAAAGAACGGTAAAATTATCATAAGACTTCACTAACCCTTTTAGTTGGAAGCCGTTTAATAAAAATACAGTAACAAAAATATTGTTTTTTCTTAATTGATTCAAATAATTGTCTTGAATATTCATAGGTTTCATTCCAATTCCCCCATTGTGCATTTTACATAATTAAGTACTCTCCACATCTACTATTCGCCTTATTTCTTAATTATCCTGCAAGAAATCGGTAATTTCTTTTATAATCTTTTTACCATCCACAAATGGATCATACCAATGGATGTCCATTTTGTTACGGAAATAAGTTAACTGGCGTTTTGCGTACCTTCTAGAGTTTTGCTTTAAATTATCCAATGCCTCTTTTAGTGTGAGGAATCCATCCAAGTAAGCATAAATTTCTTTATAACCGATCGCTTGAATCGATTGAACTCCACGGATCCCTTGCTCATGGAGTTTTTTTACTTCTTCTAATAAACCTTTTTCCACCATCAACTCTACCCGTTTATTTATCCGGTCGTACAGAACTTCACGATCGGTAGTCAGACCGATTATATAATGGGGATATACTTTTTCCTGCCCATGGTCTTGTTCTATTTCTTTTTTCTGCTTTCCGCTAAGCTCTACTCGTTCGATCGCGCGAATCACTCGTTGTATATTATTCGGATGAATTTCACTAGCTGCCTCTGGGTCTAACTTACGTAATCGATTAAATAGTTCATCTGGTGGGAGCTTTTCTAATTCTTTTTGTAAGCTTACGACTATTTTAGGCTGCTCTGTAAAACGAAAATCATATAAGACTGATTGGATATAGAGCCCAGTTCCCCCAACGATTATCGGCAGTTTCCCTCGGCTAGCAATTTCTTCTATTTTCTCTCGCACGATTTTTTGATATTCCGCTACCGAGAAACTTTCTGTTGGATCCTTTATGTCCAATAAATGATGGGGAACTCCTTCCATCTCCTCTTCCGTAATCTTAGCTGTTCCAATAGAGAGCTCGCGGTAGATTTGCATAGAATCACCGTTAATGATTTCTCCATTAAACGTTTTTGCAAGCTCAATACTTAGAGCAGTTTTCCCTACCGCTGTAGGTCCTACAATTGCTAGTACTACAGGTTTCTCAGACATCTTTTAACATCCAGTTTTGGATAAATTGATACGTGTCATTTTTATTTACTTCGTTTAAAATTTCATGTCGTGCATTTTCTATTAATTGAACTGTTACATTTTCCATTCCTACATTCGTCATACCTTTCGCTACTTTAAAAATATCTTTACCAGATTTACCGACCGGGTCTTCTAGACCGCTAATTAATAGTATAGGTAAATCTTTTCTTATGTTCTTGAGTTCACTTTTATGAT
Source organism: Psychrobacillus sp. NPDC093180 (assembly GCF_044754065.1). Taxonomy (NCBI): domain Bacteria; kingdom Bacillati; phylum Bacillota; class Bacilli; order Caryophanales; family Bacillaceae; genus Psychrobacillus; species Psychrobacillus sp. NPDC093180. Next base: position 50,639 of record NZ_JBIVOJ010000012.1, read on the forward strand.
GAACGATTTTTAATCCATGAAATAGATCGATATAAAATTGATTTGAAGGGATAAAACCGCAATTTGGATCATCGATATACTTTTTCACTTCATTTGCATCCGAACTCAACCAATCGAAATCTGTTTGAGCATCTTGAAATTGTTTATTGAACCCACCAAAGGAAAGCTTGTTAAGCAAAGGGCTTTCTGCTTGTGGTGTTTTCTTTTTGGACGCAAGCTTTCCGATGACAGTCCCAATATCTCCCATGATTCCAGGATCAAATGCCGTGCCACTGAGGATAACCTTAGCTAGAGATTCACTATACTTTTGCATATATCTTCTCGCAACAAAGGACCCCATACTATGACCAAATAAAACAAGCGGCACGTCTCCGATATCTTCTCGCACATGCACTAAAACTTCTCGTACGTCTTCTACGATTCGTTCAAAACCATCTTGATCTGCTAAAAAGCCTAGTTGCCCATTTTTTTCAGCTGTTTTTCCATGCCCACGATGATCGTGTCCACTAACGATAAAGCCTTTTCCCACTAAAAATTGTGCAAATTCCCCATAGCGTTCTATATGCTCTGCCATCCCGTGCAAAAGATGCACATGCAGGACCGGAGTCTCTTCCGGCATATATTTGACAATATGAACCAAGTGACCATCAGACATCTGACCTTCTAGAATCGTTTTCAGAGAGCAGCCCTGCTTTCATTTATAGTAGCTTCCATTAATAATGCGTCCAATTGTTTTTGATAAAAAGTCTTTTCTTGCTCACTATACTGTAACAATTGCGCCATCACGTTCAATATACCCTCTTTATACATTTTATATTGATCGATTTTAAAATAAAGCATTCCCGTTCTTCTTACTAAAAAGTCAGCAGGAGTATAGGCCATCTCTTCATGAACCGCATAATAGACTTGCGCAAGAAGACTTAATGGCAGCTCCGTTGGAATGGTCGACAGTATATGCGCATAGTGGAATACCCGGTCTACATTCGTTCCATAAAATTTCGCTAAGCTTTTTCCTTCAGCTATCGATAAACCATACGAAGGAGCTAATTGCGCTTTCGTTGCAATAAAAGCTTCCAACTGGTCCGCTCCTCCGAGGTCCCCACCCGATAGAGGAACATGCTTAGTGACACAGGGACCATATTGTTCATCGCCCAACTCTTTGGAAATAGCATTAACGATGGTTTCCGCCATTTTACGATAACCCGTCAATTTGCCACCAGCTATTGTAAATAATCCGGCCTCAGACCGCCAAATTTCATCTTTCCTAGAAATTTCAGAAGGATTTTTCCCATCCTCATAAATGAGCGGACGAACACCAGCCCAAGTAGATTCCACTTGTCTTTTCAAAACATTTACAAGCGGAAACATATGATGAACAGCATTTACTAAATAGTCCACATCTTCATCCGTTGCAGTAGGATGTTCGATATTCCCTTCAAAAAAAGTATCCGTTGTACCGACATATGTTTTCCCGTCACGCGGAATCGCAAAAATCATGCGTTTATCTGGAGCATCAAAATAAACTGCCTGCCTTAAAGGAAAAACAGATTGATCCAAGACGATATGGACACCTTTTGTTAGCTTTAACTTTTTCTTATTATCAATCGCATCAAGTGATCGAACTGCGTCGACCCAAGGACCTGTTGCATTCACCACTTTTTTCGCGTGAATATGAATGCGCTTGTTTTTTAGTACATCTACAATTTCTGCCCCATTGATTTTGTTTTGATCATCATATAAGAAAGATTTTGCTTTCGCGTAATTAAGGCAAACGGCCCCTTTTTCAATTGCTTTTTTCAGCACTTCAATCGTTAGTCTCGCATCGTCTGTTCGATATTCTACATAGTAGCCGCCACCTAGTAAATCTTTACTTTTAATAAGCGGTTCTTTTTCCAGCGTTTGCTCCGGAGTCAGCATATGACGTCGCTCTTCTTTTTTGACACCAGCTAGAAAATCATACACTTTTAATCCTGCAGATGTGCTAAGTGGTCCAAATGTTCCTTTTTTATGAAACGGTAACAACATCCATTCTGGTTCGGTCACATGCACAGCATTTTCATACACGATTTCTCGTTCTTTCCCAACCTCTGCTACTACTTTCACATCAAACTGCTTTAAATAGCGAAGTCCACCATGTACAAGCTTCGTCGATCTACTCGAAGTTCCCGCAGCAAAATCCTGCATTTCGACTAATGCAACGGACATACCACGAGTCACCGCATCTAATGCGATGCCCGCTCCCGTAATACCTCCTCCGATGACTAATACATCGAATTCATAAAAATTTAATGTGTGCAAAATTTGTTCTCGTTCCACAGAAGATTTCACTTAATCCACCTCTTCATCTGAAAGTTTGAATACTCTTGTTGCTTCCACTGCTTTTTTCCAACCTTTGTATAACCGATTGCGCATTTGTTCATCCATTTTTGGTTCGTACAATTTCTGGCTTTCACGCATATCGGAAAGTGCCTGCTCATCTTTCCAAAACCCAGTAGCTAACCCTGCTAAAAAGGCTGCGCCAAGTGCAGTTGTTTCATTTAACTTTGCTAGTTCTACTGGTAAGTCAAGAAGATCACTTTGAAATTGCATGAGGAATTCATTGCCCACGGCTCCTCCATCCACCCGAAGCACTTCTACATCCACGCCGGAATCTTGTTCCATCGTATGGAGTACATCCTTCGATTGATATGCTAAAGATTCCAGTGTCGCGCGAATGAAATGCTCTTTTGTCGTCCCCCGAGAAAGTCCAAAAATCGCTCCTCTTGCATCCGAGTCCCAATAAGGCGTACCAAGCCCAACAAAAGCTGGAACAATATACACACCATCTGTCGATTCTACTCTTTTTGCATAGTCTTCGGAGTCCGCTGCTTTTTTCACCATACGAAGCCCGTCTCTAAGCCATTGAATGGCAGAACCAGCAACAAATACACTACCTTCTAAAGCATAAGTCACTTTGCCATTTAGACCCCATGCAATCGTTGTGAGTAGCCCAGATGGAGACTTAACTGCTTCTTCCCCTGTATTGAGCAGCATAAAGCAACCAGTACCATACGTGTTTTTGGCCATTCCCTTGTCAAAACAGCATTGGCCAAATAAGGCAGCTTGCTGATCCCCCGCTGCTCCTGCGATATCTATCGCTTTTCCGAAAAATACGGAAGGATCCGTTTGCGTATAAACTTCAGAAGAAGAAGCAACGTTTGGAAGCATACTCATCGGGATATTTAATTTATCGCAAATTTCTTGATCCCACTGCTGTTCATAAATGTTATAGAGCATAGTCCTCGACGCATTCGAATAATCCGTCACATGCGTACTTCCGTTTGAAAGTTTCCAAATTAACCACGTATCAATCGTCCCAAAAAGCAGTTCTCCTGCCTCTGCTTGCTCTCTTGCTCCGTCCACATGATCTAAAATCCATTTTACTTTTGTAGCAGAAAAGTAAGGGTCTAGCATCAGCCCTGTTTTATCCTTGAAAAAGGTATCGAGCTTTTCTTTTTTTAACTCATCGATGATACTTTGCGTTTGTCTTGATTGCCAAACGATCGCATGATAGATCGGCCTTCCCGTTTTTTTGTTCCAAACGACCGTTGTTTCCCGCTGGTTTGTAATACCAATTGCATGCACGTTTTCTGGTTGGTTCCCACTTTCGGTCAAAACCCCTGCAATGACCGACAAAACAGATCCCCAAATTTCCTGTGCATCATGTTCCACCCATCCCGGTTTCGGAAAATATTGTGTAAATTCCTTTTGGGCGGTGTGCACAATATTACCTTGCTGATCAAACAATATGGCGCGCGAGCTTGTAGTACCTTGATCAATCGACAAAATAAATTTTTCCATCTGATTCCCTCCTACATGACTCGTTTAAACATCTTCTCCACTTCATACGTTGAAAAATGTACAATAACAGGCCGGCCGTGCGGACATGTGAGTGGGTGCTGTGCAGCTTTCAAGCTTTGTAACAGCTGTTCCATATCATGCATCGTTAAATAATGATTTGCTTTGATCGATAATTTACAGCTCATCATAATAGCGGCTTCCTCGCGAAGCTTTTTAATGTCTGTTTTTCGGTTCGTTAATACCTGTTCGATTAAGTTTTCGATAATCTTCGTTTCATGTCCTGCCGGAAACCATGTTGGATGCTCTCTGACGACAAAGCTGGAGGAACCAAACTCCTCTAAAAATATCCCCACATCTTGAAGTGCCTGGATGGATTCTTTAATTCGGTAGGCCTCGTCTAATGAATAATGGAATGTAAGAGGTAGCAATAAAGCTTGTCGTTCTCCAGCGTTTACTTCTCCCACTTTTTCTTTATAAAATTCATATTTTATCCGTTCCTGCGCTGCGTGCTGATCGATTAAATAAAAGCCATCATCGCTTTGCGCAACAATATATGTTCCATGAATTTGTCCTACAACATGTAAATCAGGAAAAGGCTGTTTTTCTGCCACAACTTCTTCTATATAAGCCTCTTCTACGTAAGGTTCAACCACTGGTGACTGCTCTTCAGGTAATGGAGTTTGCGCTTCATGAATAATCATTGGTTGCTCCGCCGGCTCTTCTGTTACCTGAGCAACCGGTTCTTCAGGAGGTCTATATGGTTTAAAGAAATCGAATTGCACGCTCTGCTGCTTTTTCACTTCTGGCTTTTCTATAATTTTCGGTGGCTGTTGCACCCGGTGAATGACTGAACGAATCGTTTGACGAACAAGCTCCATTAACTCTTTTTCTTTACTAAGCCTTATTTGGTGCTTCGCCGGATGGACGTTCACATCTGTAAGCATAGGATCCGTTTCAATATTCAATACAACAATCGGATATCTGCCAATCGGAAGTAGTGTATGGTATGCATCTACAATCGCATTATTCAACCCGTAATGCTTAACCCAGCGACCATTCACTAAAATCGTTATATAGTTTTTAGAAGCTCGTGTAATTTCAGGCATCGTCGCAAATCCTGAAATTTGAAAATCGGATGATTCCTTTTCAAATGGAACCATTTTCTTTACATTCGTCACTCCATATATAGAAGCGAGTACTTGTCTTAAATCTCCTCTTCCACTTGTTTGGATAATCGTTTGGGCATTATGGATAAGCTTAAAAGCTATGTGCGGATAACTAAGTGCTAATCGGTTGATCAAATCGATCGAATGACCAAGTTCCGTTTGAATCGTTTTCAAATATTTCAACCGTGCTGGTGTATTAAAAAATAATTGCGTAACTGCAATATCTGTTCCACGGCGAATAGGGGCTGGTGTACAAGAAATGATTCGCCCACCTTCTAGTTCCACTTTCGTTCCAACATTTTCTCCGTCCGATGTCCATAAACTTATTTTGGACACAGATGCAATACTGGCAAGTGCTTCCCCGCGAAAACCTAATGATCTAATGCGAAACAAATCATGCTCCGTCGTAATTTTAGACGTCGCATGTCTGGAAAAGGATTGAACAGCATCCACTTCATCCATTCCTTTTCCGTTATCCGTTACTTGAATTTTCGCAAGCCCTGCTTCTTCTAATATGATTTCAATCGATGTGCTTTCTGCGTCGATTGCATTTTCCACTAATTCTTTTACAACAGAAGCGGGACGTTCTACTACTTCCCCTGCTGCTATTTTATTGGAAAGTAGCTCTTCCATTACGATGATTTGTCCCATTTTCTTCACCTACTTTTTTAGTCTAACTCACTTTGCAGCTCGTATAGTATTTGCAATGCAGCAAGTGGCGTTGTTCCGGAAATATTGATCTTTTTCAGCTTCTTCATTACTTTTTCTGATGAACTATTTACTACTTGCGTTTTCGTTTGCTTTACCGGTTGTTCATCAAAGAACGATAATTGTTGTTCTTGAACTGCAGGAGCAGCGGTTGATTCTTTTTTCTCTTGCTGCTCGAAGGTATCCAATATTTCTCTCGCACGCTCAATAATTTCTTCCGGTAATTGTGCCAGTTCTGCTACATGGATTCCATAGCTTTTATCAGCTGGGCCATTTTTTAATTTGTGCAGAAACACGACTTTCCCATCTTTTTCGGTTGCTGCTACATGCACATTACGCAGTTTTGCTAACGTTTTTTCTAAATCGGTTAACTCATGATAATGGGTGGAAAATAACGTATTCGCCCCAATATGATCATGAATATATTCCATCATTGCCTGCGCTAGACTCATCCCGTCATAAGTCGATGTTCCGCGCCCAATTTCATCAAAAAGAAGTAAACTCCTACTAGTTGCATTCATAATCGCATGCTGAGATTCCATCATCTCAATCATAAATGTACTCTGTCCACCAGCTAAATCATCTGCCGCTCCGATTCGCGTGAAGATTTTATCAACGATCGGTAATTCTGCTGATTCCGCCGGCACGTAGCAGCCAATTTGAGCCATAATAACGGTAATGGCAATTTGTCGCATAAACGTACTTTTACCCGACATATTAGGCCCTGTAATTAGCAGCATATTTTCCTCTTCCGTTAAGAGACAATCATTTGGCACATATAATTGATTGTTCATCATTTTCTCCACGACCGGATGTCTTCCCTCTTTAATAATCATCGCATTCGTATCGTGAAATGTCGGTTTCGTCAAACGATATTTTTCAGCTACTTGTGCAAAAGAAATATACACGTCTAACTCACTAATTTGTTTGGCTAGCTTCTGTACTCGAGGAATATATGCTTTAATCTCTTCTCTTAATTGGGTAAATAAATCATATTCTAGTACCAAACTTTCTTCTTCTGCCGAAAGAATGAGTGATTCTTTTTCTTTTAACTCATCTGTAATATAGCGTTCCGCATTTGCCAGTGTTTGTTTGCGTACATATCGTGCTTCATCCGCAAACTGAATATTCGATTTCGTCAGCTCAATATAATAGCCGAATATGCGGTTATAGCCTATTTTCAAGTTTTTTGCACCAGTTAGTTCTCGCTCTTTTTGTTCTAATTCTGCAATCCATCTTTTCCCATTCACAGAAGCATCTCTAAGCTGATCTAATCGTTCGTTATAGCCATCTTTTAGGACGCCGCCGTCTTTTACGGAAATCGGCGGATTTTCATGGATCGCCTCTTCTAATTTACTCCAAATATCCTGACAATCCTCTATCGCCTGTCCAAGATCGTTTAATGCTTTTTTGTCTGCTTGCACTAATTGCTCTTTAATAGAAGGAATTTTAGATAAAGACTGTCTAAGCTGTGCAAGGTCTCTCCCTCCTGCACTTCCAAACCCGATTCTTCCCACTAATCGTTCTAAATCATATACTTCTTTAAACGCTTCTTTTATTTCTTCTCGTAACATAAAGTCTTCTAGAAAGCTTGTGACAATCGCCAAACGGTTTTCAATTGCATATTTATCCGCAAGTGGCTGGTGAATCCATTGCTTTAGCTTTCGTCCCCCCATTGCCGTAACGGTTTCGTCCAGCAACCATAGCAAAGTCCCTTTTTGATCTGCATTTCGAATAGAAGATATAAGCTCTAAATTTCGTTTGGAATGATAGTCAATTGCTAAAAAGGAATCTCTACGCAAAAAGGTAAAGGGTTGAATATGTAAAAGGGAACGCATTTGCGTTTTTTGAATGTACTGTAGTAATCGTTTGACTGTGCGATGTGTTTCCGGTGGATGATTAGGTACATATTTTTCAATCGATTGTTCATTCGATTCGTCTTTTTCAATAGATAAAGTAAAGTCGTGAATCGCAGATAAATCATTGATGAGTACGTACATCTGTTCACTCACGATCAATTCTTTTGCTTGAATAGCTAGAATTTCTTGTACGACTTCTTTTTCATCCCCATGAAGGATTGTTGTAAATCCGTCCCCTGTTGAAACATCTAAATACGAAAAAGACACTTCATTTGGAGAAACTACATCTGCTGAAGCGATAAAATAGTTCGTCTTGTGCTGCATGCCTTTCCCTTCAATAATCGTACCAGGCGTGATTAATTGAACTACTTCTCTTTTTACTACGCCCTTTGCCTGTTTTGGATCTTCGACTTGCTCACAAATAGCTACCTTATGCCCTTTGCTAATAAGGGTTTCAATATAGCCCTGTGCAGAATGATGAGGCACGCCACACATTGGGATGCCATCTTTTCGGCTAGTCAGGGTAATTTCCAAAATAGCCGCTGCTTTAATCGCATCATCATTAAACAGTTCGTAAAAGTCTCCTAATCGAAAAAATAAAAAAGCATCTATATATTCATCTTTTATTTTTATATATTGTTGCATCATTGGTGTAACTGTTGTCATCAATTGCCCTTCTCTCTACAAAAAACTTTCTATTTTATTATAACAAATCAAAGGACTGAGCGCTTCTCCTAATGAATATTGGCCAAATCTCCAGTTGGGGACGACGATTGCTCGGTTAACGACAATCATTGCTCGCCAGCAGCGGCTTTGCTCGGTTAACGACCATTTATGCGCGATTAGAGCTGACGATTGCTCGATTAAAGACAGTCATTGCTCGCCAACAGCGGCTTTGCTCGGGTAGCGATGATTTATGCGCGATTAGAGCCGACGATTGCACGGTTACATCTCAAGAAAGCTATATTTTAGGTAAGTGCGTTTCCAGTAAATGGCGATGAGCAACAGAATGTTCCGTGAAAGCAACGAATTCTGCCATGAGATCAACCAAATTGCTATGAAAGCAACCATTTCTCTCCCTTGAGCGACTAAATTACAAGCCAAAGCAACCATCTCCAAAAATAGTAGTCACCTGGTTATTTTCTCAAATAAAAAAAAGCCGGAATTTCTTACCGGCTTGTTAAAGTGATGAAGAATCTTCGGATTCACTAGGCAAGTTAGCAGGTACCGCTGCAACAGAAGAGCTTTCTTCACCGAATACCCATTCTTCTTCTACCTCATCTTCTTGCACTTGGATGTAGATAGTCGTTTCTCCCACTACTTCTGCAAGTAGCTCGCGTTCTACTGTCACTTGGAATTTCGTACCTTTTTCAATAATGATCGCTTCTGTACAATTTGGTTGTTGAAGAACACGAAGATGCACTTCTTCTCCAGTCGAATCTCTGTCACGGAAATGTAATTTAATGCGGTCTTTATATTGAATTGTTTCTGTAAAAACAGACGTTTTTGAATGATCATGATGTGCATACCATACGTTTATGTCAAATTTCCCCGTTACTTCTACGTATCTACCGTACTTTTTGGATTGGCAAGAATGATTGATTACCCAGCATCCTAATATGCTAGATGGAGTATTTGGCGGACAAAGGATTTCACGAGATTCCGTTCTTTTTTTCCCTTTAGCTACTACCGCTTTCGTTACAATTTGTCGCATGTGTTTCATGTTTTTCCTCCTTGTATTCAAGTCATAACATCATATGCGCATTATGCCCAATCGGTTCATTCGCTTTTGATAATTCATTGACCTTTTAATAGAATCAGCATACAATTATAGGATAATAAAGGAAGAGTGAGGTTATACAATGGCGTTTTTTGAAGTAATTCATGTAGCCGATCAACAAGAGGCTGCTACAATCGTGCAAGAAAAGCTTGAAAAAGATTTAAAAGCGAACACTTTGCACGTATTAGGCTTAGCAACTGGGAGCACAATGATTCCTATTTATAAGAGACTAACAGAATCATCTTTGGACTTTTCCGAAGTTATTGCGTTTAATTTAGATGAATATATAGGTTTAGAGCCAACAAATATCAATAGCTATGCTTATTTTATGCAAGAGCATTTATTTGGGCACAAACCATTTAAAGAAACGAATATTCCAAACGGAAAAGCGCTTGATTTAGAGGCAGAATGCGCCCGTTATGAAAACCAATTAAATGAGCACCCATTAGATATTCAGTTTTTAGGTGTCGGAGAAAATGGACATATTGCATTTAATGAACCAGGTACTTCTTTTGATTCGATAACGCATGTTGCGAATTTGACAGATTCAACGCTTGGCGTTAACAGTCAATACTTTGGGGATGAAGAGGAAATTCCAAACACTGCTTTTACGATGGGGATTGCTTCTATTATGAAGGCGAAAAAAATCATTTTATTGGCATTTGGAGAAAAGAAACGCCCTGCGATCGAAGCCTTACTCGGGGATACCATTACGGAAGAATGGCCAATCACGATTTTGAAAAAACATCCGCATGTGACGATTATTACGGATATTAAATAAACGAAAGGACTTCCTATGTCAGCAGGAAGTCCTTTATTTGTGTCTACTACTCTAGAAATTCAGTTTTCAATACATACACTACATCATAATCGGCAATCTCACCTAAGTGATTATCGAAATCCGTATAAAACGCTGGAGAAAGCGAGCTCATGCTATGTCCATTCGAGCTACTAATAGATGCTAAAACTATAATCCCGTCAATCGGTATTTCTTCTGATGGGTTGCTGCCCCATGTGCTTTGGCTAGTCATTTTCTCTAGCAGGGTTATGCTATTACTTCCACTAGCACTCTTTGACTGAACACCTATATTGAATTTCACCTTTTCTTCTCCCACATTTTGCGCAGCAGTAAAAATAAGTTTCCCTTTTTCTTCGATATCCATCGTTAACCGATTGATCTTTTCTCCTACTAATTTTCCTAATGCATACTGATCCACCCATACGGATATTTGTTTGTATTTTTTATCTGCCTGAAAATCGAATACAAATGACTGTTCACTGGTTGAGGAAGGCAAAAATTTTTCTCTATCTGTTAGCTGAACCTCAGTTAAAGCATTGTTTAAGGTTGTTTTATTGGTACAGGCTCCTAGAAATAGTAAAAGCAAAACAACAAAACCTAACAACACTTTCTTCATATAGTCTCCCCTAACTTCGAAAAATTTCCAACATAGACCAAGTCTTCTTCCAATCCTTTTTCTGCACGCGTCCTTTATATACAGCATTTAACTCCTCAGTAGTCAAAAAAAGCGGCGTAGGTTTTACTTGTAGATGAACAACGTCCGTTATCCCGTGCGGAGCGGTTAAGATCACTTTATCTTGATCGTCTAATTTCAGCCCTAAAGCCGTTGCCGTCTCCGGAAAATTGGCTATACCTTCTGTCGCAGTTGTATAAGGTGGAAATCCATTTATCACATGCATCCTTGCTTGATTTTTTACAGACCAAGGGATATTTGGCACCAGATTCCTTAAATGTTCTTCTAGCTTTTTTTCTTCATCCTCGTTACTATTGGTTGGATCAAAATAGATAACATCTATATCTGTTAGTGGAGTCCGTTCTTCAAAACCATGCAGTATATCCCATATTTTAGATCTTACAAAGCCAGCACAAATCCACCAATCCGGTAGGTTTAATACTTTCGTAGCTCTTAATAAGGACATCATCCACTCGTCTTCTTCAATTATTCTAATCAACTCTTCTTCATTCGGAATATTCAACTGCTAGACCCTACTTTCATCCTTCTTGGGAATACTTTTTTCCAACCTATTAAAATACCAATAGCTAACAGTACTATATAGATAAGTAAACCAAACGGAATTTTCGTAAAAATTAGATGAACAAGCACAAACACCCCAACGACTAATACGCCAGCCAATACTTTAAATGTGCTCATTTCCTGCATAAATTCATGGGATTGAGAAAACGGATAATCTTCTGCATCAAATAATCGATAGGAAATAAGGGTCACCGCAATCGCTGTAAGTAGTACTACGATTAAATCATCTATAATACGAATAGAGAAAATCCATATAAACAAGACACTTAGCAATAAATAGACTGGTATAAAATACTGGATCAGACAAGCTTTCAACGTTCCACTATAAATGGAAAACTTACTGTGGATAGGCGCAACCCCATAAATCCACTGTGCTTTATATTTCTCAGAAAATTTGAGCATAGGAACGATGGTTGGAAGCATCGATAATGCAAAATAAATGACCAAAAACATATTTCCATTACTCATTTCCTCAAAGGAACTACTGCGAAAATTATTATAAATAAATACAAACGGAATAATGAGCGCAAAACCAATCTGTGGATAGACTTTCAGCTTAAGCTCACGTTCTTGCTTCATCATTAAAGAAGCAAACAAGTAAAACGTACGCTCCTCTTTGGACCTACATAATACCCTTGCCCAAAACCGATGGACCCCAAGCCATTTCTTCCTATTTCTTTTAGAATCACTTAATAATTTGGCTAAATTTCGTTCAAAAGCGGGCATTAGGCGAATATATAACAGGATGGATACAAATGGTCCTAATATAGCCAACCCTGAAAAAATAATGATAGGACTCGAAAAATTGCTATTTAAAATTAATTCAAATGTCGCACTATACCATAATGGCGGTAAGAAAAAATGCCACCAGGCAAAAGTGTAGGTAATATCAAAATTGACGATTTCAAACACTCGAGCAACCAGCTGATAGCTAACCATGATTGCTACAGACAAAATAATTTGGACATAATTAATCATGTCCTTTAGCTTTTCTCCACTAAAAAAACGTAAGATGAATAAATAAACAAATGCAGTCAACACAACTACTAAACAACTAATCAGTATAATATCCAAGAGAAATAGAATGGCAAATACAATTCCATGCTTAAAAATACTCACGATGAGTGGAATCACGACAAACGAACCCGTTAACATAAACATGTAGATGAGTATATGTACCACTTTTGCAGCATTCAATGTCCGAGGGCTGATCGGTTTCGAGTGAAGAATGCTCTTATCTCGAATATCAAGCAGGACAGCAGAAAAGTCAGACACCATGGACGTCATCACAATAAACATCAAAACACTAAACAAAATACTCATAAAGAAAATAAATTGATCACTGAAAAATAAAAACGGAGTCAATAATAATAAGCCATAAAAACCGTACATCCACAAAGATTTTTTGAACTGATTTCCTTCCTTTTTCACCCGAGAACCATTAAAAACAGTAGGCATACGTCTGCCATCCATCGTTAGCTTTAACTGCAAAATTTTACGCATTACTGCATAGTCTATATGTAATTTTTGAAATAGCCATTTAAAGCGATCCAAAACACGAAGCGAGGTAAAATCATCCATGACCATTTCCTCCACTTACAATTTCCACAAAATTTTCTGCAATCTCTTTATGCTCTGAGAATCCTGTGATTTGGTTGAAAATAGCTTCTAATGTTCCTTCTTTGCTTTGTGCTTGTAATTCCTCAAATGTACCATCTGCCACTACTCTTCCTTCTACAAGCAAAATAATTCGGTTACTTATTTTCTCGACGACGTCCATAATATGAGAGGAATAAAAAATCGTCTTTCCACGCGCTGCTAGCTGATCGAGAATTTCTTTAATAATCATGACACTATTTGCATCCAAGCCGCTCAGCGGTTCATCAAAAAATAATAGATCTGGATCATGCAATAAGCTAGAAATGATCAGAACTTTTTGCCTCATTCCTTTCGAAAAAGAAGACAGTCGCTGATGGAATACCTGCTCTAAACCAAATTCTTTCATCAATTGATAGGCTTTACTTTCCGCTTCTTTTGTAGTTAAACCATATAGCTCCCCCGTAAAGGTTAAATACTCGCTTGCTGAAAGATTATCATAAAGCTCCGCAGTTTCTGGAACATAGCCGATTTTCCGTTTATATGCAACGTCTCCTTTCCCAATATCTTCCCCGAAGATTTCAATTTTCCCCTGGTAACCCTCTATTAATCCAAGCATAATTTTAACGGTGGTGCTTTTTCCCGCACCATTTGGTCCAATATATCCGATGATTTGACCCTGATACACTTCTAGATTGATTCCGTTTAATACTTGTTTAGCACCAAAACGCATGGTTACATTACTTAAGGATAAAACCTTTTCTTTATTCATCTAAAAACTCCCATCATTTCATTCGTTATATACTTACCATTTTTCCTATATACTGTTAATTATACTACTAAAATATTAGATAAAGGAAAAGAATATTCAAACTACTAAAATTATATTCTCCCGGTTATTGAATCTTGCTTTCTGAAAGTGATAGGCTAAAGAAAAATACGAAAGAAGGAGCTAATACATTTGCAAACGAGGAATGAAAAGAATAAAACGGCCATTCTATTGCTTATATTAGGTATTATTTTCATCGCAACAACACTTCGGTCTCCGCTTACTTCCGTAGGACCTATTATTGCTTATATTAAAGACGGGCTAGCTATTTCCAATGTATTAGCAGGTTTTATCACAACAATCCCACTGATTGCGTTTGCGATTATTTCACCGGTTGCCCCTAAGATAGCTAGACGTTTCGGGATTGAGTTAACTTTATTCTTCTCCATCCTTTTATTAGCTTTCGGAATTATCGTCCGGTCTTTAGGAAACACGCCTTTACTGCTAATCGGTACAGCTTTAATAGGCACTTCCATTGCATTTGGCAATGTATTATTACCGAGTCTGATCAAGCTAAAGTTTCCATTACAAGTGGGTTTAATGACAGCGACTTTTACATTATCGATGAACTTCTCTGCGAGCATTGGAGCAGGTATTAGTTACCCAATAGCTGAGAATACAACACTTGGTTGGCAAGGGGCTCTTGGCTGTTGGGCAATATTATCCGTTATCGCTGCGCTCATTTGGTTGCCACAAATAAAAAATTCCAAAAGAATAGCGGAGAAAACGGAGTCCCTTGCCTCTTCTAGGTCAAAATCTATTTTATACAATCCAATAACATGGACGGTTACGCTTTGTATGGGACTGCAATCGCTTATTTTTTATACGACTGCAGCGTGGCTTCCTGAAATCCTTCAATCCCAAGGAATAAGTGCGGATAAGGCCGGTTGGATGTTATCGCTCATGCAATTTGCACAATTACCGCTAACGTTTATCACACCAATTCTTGCGGGACGTATGAAGGATCAACGATTATTAGTGGCATTATTTACAGTGCTCTATTTGATCGGTTTTGGAGGGCTTCTATATGGAAATGCTTCTTTTACCGTCTTATGGATGATATTCCTTGGTTTAGCTGGAGGCTCCTCCTTTAGTTTGGCGATGATGTTGTTCTCCCTTCGCACACATACCCCGATGGAAGCAGCAGAACTATCAGGAACAGCGCAATCGTTCGGCTATCTGCTCGCAGCAATTGGTCCCGTACTATTCGGTTATTTACACGATGTGACGGCAAGTTGGTCTGTGCCTATTATTTTGTTTATGGTGGCTACGATATTGTTATTTGTTTCTGGGATGCATGCTGGAAAAGAAGGATTTGTTTCAAGAGTTGAATAAAAAAGAGGAATCAGCTTTTGCGTTAGCTGATTCCTCTTTTTTAATAAGGGTCTTTTTGGTAAAAATAATTGGGCGTTTTCTTTTCATTTGGATAAGGTTTATGAAAAATATGAGTCGTAGCGGGAGATAACGGAGGAATTAGCCAGCTCCAGTTACCTGTTACATCCCGTCCTGCTTCGATTTCATTTGCCTCAAAGCGCTTAAATTGCTGTGCTGCAGTATGGTGATCAACGATACTCACCCCATCTTCTTTATACGAATATAAAACAGCTGCATTCAATTCTACTAATGCTCGGTCTTTCCATAAAGATGCGTTGGATCTCGTATTCAATCCCATAGATTCCGCAATGGTCGGCAGCATATTATAGCGATTGTCATCCGCTAGATTACGTGCCCCAATTTCAGTTCCCATATACCAACCGTTAAAGGGAGCGGCCACATAAGTAATTCCGCCTACTTCCAGCTTCATACTTGAAATCATCGGAACGGCATACCATTTCAGCCCCAAATCCGCAAACCAGTTGAATTCTGGATGTCGAATAGGAACTTCTAGAACAGATGTTTTTGGTATCTCAAATAGTTTTGGTGGATTGTCTTTTAGTTGAATAATAAGAGGCAGCACATCAAATGGTCCATTATTTCCTCTCCACCCGAGATTCTCACAAACTCTTGTAAACTTTACGGAATCAGGATCTCCAATTATGCCATTCTCTGTTTCGTAACCTGCATAACGGATTAATTGATGATTCCATATGCGAATATCATGAGCAGAAAATACCGTAATAGTTGGACGAATTCTGCCATTGTTCGTTGCGTATTCTATATGCGCAAGAAGCGCTTCAAAAATGGACTCCTCTGTATGTAAATCTCTTTTATCTAGCACATGCAAGCTTTGCCAAAAGAGTCGACCAATGCATTTATTGCTATTGCGCCAAGCCATTTTAGCTCCGTATGAGAGCTCATCTAGTGTTTGTTCATAGGAACCCTGTGTTAAAATTTGTTGTTCTACTTCTATTAAACGAGCCTCCAGTTCTTGCTCCGATCGACCCGTTTCCTCATAATACGTTTGGATAAAATTTTTCGCTTCATTGAGCATGTCAAAATCCCTCCTGCTGTCTTCCTCCATCATAGAAGAAACGATGCGCCACATACAAGTGCCAATCCATCGGAAGTTGTGAGGGATTTATGACAGGACTAGGTTTACTTGTTTCTCAAGTAAGATATTTTTCTTTGAATATGGGGCTTAGTTCACTCCACACATCAAATTTGTTTCCATCTAAATCATAGAAAACAAAATTCCTACCTGCATGTCCTCTGTTTTCTATTTCTCCAACTTGAATCTGTTTATCTATAAAGTCTTTGTGTATATTCTCTAATGCAAGCAATCCATTCACTTCAAACGTCATGGAGAATCGTTCCTCTCCGTTCATATCAACAAAATTAGAGCTTTGATTATCATTTGACTTCACCAGAAAAAAACTTTGATTGGCGAAGTTCAGAATGGCTTTGTCCTCGTCTTGATAGCTCAACTCTGCTCCTAATTTGTTCACATACCATTCTGACGCACTTTTAACATTAGTTACTGGAATATAAATAGTTCCTACTCTTAATAAATTCTCACCCATTGCTATCCCTCTTTCCAAAATAAAAGTAATGTTGTTATTGAATATATTTATCGTTCAACTCATTAATCAGTTGAATTGCTTCATCTATATGAGAAACATCAAAAATTTGAATTTCCTTGTGATGCTCCTGTTGAATTTTTGCTGCTTCCTCCGCATTTTCGCTCGGTATGATCATATAGGAAAAACCCGAAATTTCAGCGATGTGTATTTTTTCTTTGATGCCACTTACCTTCAGTACATCTCCTGTTTTGTTAATTGACCCAGTAACCGCAAAATTTAAATTATTTTGAAAGTCCCCTTCGATAAAGAGTCCAGTTAGCGCTAGACCTAACTCTGCACTATTCGAATCTGTATGATCCCGATTGATAAACTTGTTTAAATATGGATCTTCATGTCCTAAGTATTGATATACATTTTCTCGTAATCGTTCTCCACTATTCTTTCTGAGATTTAGCAACTCTAATAATTTTCGATTTTTACTTCCATAAAGTTCTCGATTCGTAATTTCGTGAATATCCAAATATTCCGCATTTTGTTTATTTAAAAGTTCCTCTACTGATTTTTTACTCTCCATATTCTCAAAATCTATCTTATTTACACCTATCAAATATATTCCTGAATTTACGTACACAGTTTCCGGCTCGACATAAAAGGAAACCCGATGCGTATAACCCTCATAAAAAATAAGCAGAAATTCAAAACAAAACAACAAAAGAATCATCCAAGCAGCAACAGTAATTTTTCGTTTATAACTTTTTTTCCGAAGCACAATGCGAGTGATTAATAAGATAAGTAAGCTCAGCAATAGGAAAAATAGAAATGTAACTCCACCGATTAAATCTTGGAGATGTAGGATTAATAATAGAGAGTAATAAAGAAATGAAAACAAACCAGTCACAACGTAAGCTATACTGCTTCTATTAATAATGATTTCTTCTCCCCTTTCTTTTTGTAAAACTATTATCTAGCTATCTTTTCAATTTAATCGCTCAAAATCAATGTGTTTCTACCTGATAATCTACCGCTTTGTTTTCATCATCAAACCAAATGACTAAGTACGTGCCATCCATACTAATCCACCCTACCTCAGGTCCAAGAAAATAAGAAATCACACTTTCAGTTGTAGTGTAAAAATAATCTTCATCTGGTGCTCCTAAAAGTTTTTGAATGTCTTCTTTTGACTTACCCACCATTTCATATTCATCTAAAAAATCATAGACAAAATACACTCGGTCATCCGGTTGATTCACCCATTTTTCTATCGTAAAGTTTAACTTTTCTTCATTTTTCCCTAACATACCTACTAAAATAAGAGCTGGAATAAAACACAGAATTGCAGTAACAAGTAAAAGAAAATTACCTTTTCGCTCATTCGACAAATAACTACGTTTCCAAAGAACAAATAATACTACTAGAAGTAAAATTAATGGCAATAGAACTGCCGAAAGACTTAATAAGCTATAGGTGGAATAAAAGAAAGTGATGAATAAAGCAAGTCCCAAAAAAACCGATATATACACAAAGCCACTGATGGCTAATATACCTAGTGCCCAATCTTTCTTAATCAATTTTTCACCTCCAGCTAATTATTAATGCTAGCCCTTAATTCTTAAAAAACTGTGCGATCGTTCTCGGAATCAAAAGAATGAAATCGATCATCGTCAATGAGTTATCCATTTTATTCAATTTCTCATCAAAGGGATCTTTATAATCTAGTGGATTTACTACTGTATCCCCTTGGATTGGCTCATTTCCATCTTTAAACCGGATACGAATCGAGTTACCATTTTCAAAATCAGGTGAATCCATTACTTGAAAATGAATATGAGGTTCAGATGAATTACCTGAGTTACCGCATTTCCCAATCAGCTGCCCCTCTGTCACGACCACTCCCACTTTCACTAAAATAGAATTCTGTTTGAAATGGGCAATCATACTAAATTCTTTATTGGCGTGCTCTATCACCACATAGTTACCTGCTGGATTATTCGTATCCATTTCACCGGGGATATTATCTTTTAGTCCATCCACTACTTTTACAATTTTCCCATCTCCCGGGGCTACTATATCTTCACCAAACGCATAGAAGTTATTATTCCCAGTTTGTGTATTTCTGTAAGACAAACCATCCTGCACTTTGACAAGGTCATAAGCATAACGCTGACTTTCGTATGGATAATGATAATTAATAAATTCATTTGCTCCACCCCAAAACACAAACCATTCGCCTTTTACCGGCATTGTGTACAAGTTGACTGTAAATCGATTATCACTCTGTTCATATGTAATAAATGGTTTTAAATATAAGCGTTGAATCCTCTTTTTCTCATCAAAAAATACAGATATCGCCTTTTCTTTTTGATCATCTACCCAAATGTAATGGGTCATATCTTGGAAAGGGAGATTAAATTCAATTTGATAATAATTAACTCCTCCATTAAACGTAGAGGCTAGTTCAACAAATTGTTCTAAAGAAATTAGTTTTTGAAAATCAATTGAAGTGCAATAATAAATATTCTCATAGTCTTCGTTTAGAAATATAGTTCCAAAATCCTCGGGATCGGCTAAACTACCATACATTTGAAAAACCTCCTAAGAAATCCACAAAAACCTTCTTAACGATTAATACGAAATTATAGTTGGAAAGTTTCAAAGAAAAAATCTAATTGATCAGAAGTAATATGATATGATGAGTAATATAATATAAGTTAACTTAATATACTACCGTGGTTAACATATATATTTCATCGATTGTATCTATATGATTAGGGGGGAAGTTATGTATACACTAAGAGGTCATCATCTTTTTTGCCTTTTGGGTTATCGTGGAATGGGGTATTCCAAAGAATATGTGGAAAATATGACAGCTCTTCATGAAACATTGAGAGACAATCCGAAAACAATGATCAATATTGTAAATGGTCCCGATTACTTGTGTGAAAAATACCCAAAATCAGCGGAATACCACTGCCAAAACGATGATATTTACAAAAGAGATACTGCTATTTTAGAAAAAATAGGGCTTACAACAGGACAAGTTCTGAGATGGGAGGATATTGAATCACATATTCGCAACTACATCGTTCCCGCCGACATACAGATTGTATGCGAAACATGTTCCTGGCGTTCATATGGAGTTTGTGAAGAAGGAATCAAAGCAATTAAAGAAGGGAAAGGGTTAAGAAAAATAAATTAACCCCTCCCCTTTCTATTCAGCCTAATTTAAAATGGACTAATCCTTTAAACCTTTTCCATCTAGAATTTTCTTTGTGTATTTTTCAACCCTTGCAGTTCGAGTTTTAGATTGTTTCGCTTCTGAAAAATAAAGAATGTAGGCTCTTTGCCGACCTGGTGTCAAAGCTTCGAAAGCTGATTTTAAGTCTCCAATTTCCTCGAATTTATGTTGAAGCTCATCTGGAATGATAAATTCTGTATGTTTCTTTAAGTTCACCTCCAAACCAGCTTGTTCCACTTCAATAGCTTCCTTAATATATTTCTTCAAGATGGCATCCATTTCAATTATTTCTTCCATATTCGTAAATCGAATCTGACGGGCCGCTTGTACATTCTCCGTTTGCTGAATTAAAATTCCTTGGGTGTCCTTTAATAATGCCCCTTTATGAAACAGGACTGCACAATATTCTTTAAACCCATGTATTAACAGGATATTTTTATTCTCCAATGTGTAACAAGGATGCATCCACTTAAATTCCTCTGTCAGCCCACAGTCTAGGACAATACTTCTTAACTGTTCATATTCTTTCTTCCACTTATTTGATTTACCTATGAATTCATCTACTTTAGGATTCATTGTACTATTTGACATTCAGGACCACCCTCTAGTAATTTTACGATTTTCACTATAAGTTAACTAGTAACATAAGAAGCGCCTATATAAAAGAGATTATTACAACGATCATCGAAAAAGTTAATCCAACGCTCCATACACATCCTAGCACTTTTTGGTTATGTATATCTTTTCCCTGTTTTAGTTTTTCTAAAAGCTGGACTAAATTCAGAAACCATAATACCGAAAAAAATGGTACTGCTAGTAAATATATAAATTCCATATAATTCCGTACCTCCATTTTGCTTATCCACTATAAAATATACGCCTAGAAAAGAAAATCACCAAAGATCATCTTTTCTAAGCATCACTAAAGAGCAACTAGCGATCCCTAGCTTCGAACCAAATACTCCGAATCAATATCTAGCAGTAACGGACTTGGCTCTCCCACACTGTATAGCTGCAAGTAATGCATCGCACGGGTGCAGGCTGTGTAAAACAATCTGCGTAAGCTCTCATTGTCGTACACTTCAGCTGAAGCGTCATAGATGATAACGGCATCGAATTCAATCCCTTTGGCTAAATAGGCAGGTATCACTACAACTCCTTGTTCATACTCCATGGAGTTACTTTTCACAAGTTTTATTTCATCGATATCACGTAAAGCCTTGTATGCAGCGGCGCTTTCCTCAGCGGATTTACATATAATAGCGATTGTACTAAACTCTTGATTTTGCAAACTGGATACTTTAGAAACGATCTGACGATGTAGCTCTTCCCTATTAGTCAATTGAGTCAATACAGGTACTTCGCCTTCGCGATCGAAAGCGACAATCTGTTGCCCGTTAGGCACAAGTCGTCGTGTTATTTCAACGATTGGTCGAGTGGATCTGTAACTGCGTGTCAGATTAATTGTATTCGTTTCATTCGGTCCGTATAAGTTCGTGAGTGTCTCAAAATCTATCGTTTCACTTGCATGAGCGAATATCGCCTGGTTAAAGTCACCAAGTACCGTCATTTTTGCAGAAGGAAATAATCGTTTCAAAAATTCAAATTGAAACGGAGAATAGTCTTGCGCTTCGTCTATAAGGACATGTTTAATGGTGGTATTCGTTTGAAAGCCTTGTATCAACTCTTTTAAAAGTAAAAATGGAGTAGCATCCTCGTACAACAGCTTACCCTCATCTAGCATATTCAAAGTCAGTTGGCAAATACCATCCCATTCTTCCGGTGTTTCTCCCTTCATCCACGTCAAGTTGGTGAACAGCTGTTTGTATATTCCCTTGATGTCTATGAAGTGGAGCATTTGAATCCCTTTTCGTATCGATTTAAATTTCTGTCGAACGATCAATTGGGCTAGGGCTTCCGGTTCCATCTCGTAATCGTCAGCGGATTCTCCTCTAAAACCACGTTTCTTCCGTAAGTAGTTATAAGCCTTTTGGTAGTCATCTTCACTGAGTAACTCAATTTCTTCCTGCACCCAAGCCTTATTTCGCTCGCGCCTCATCGCTTCTTCGACCTGTCTATTTAGCCATTCCGTTAACTTTTCGATTCTGTTATGAAAACGAAGAGAGGTGTCCTTTCTGTAAAACCGTTCATTGATTTGCTTGGCAGTGACAATCGATTCCCCTCTAAATGTAATCCCTTTGAATAGCAATCCAGCTGCCTCAAGTGATTCTCGGTATGTTTTGATTGCCTCAAAAAAACGAACGGAAGCTTTGAAACGGATGCTCGCTGTTCTAACTTGGTATAAAGGCTGATCGGTTGCAGTCAACACATATTCCAATTGTTTATAAGGACCCTCTACTTGAAATTTATCGCTTAACCGGTGATTCAAGTATTCTTGGAATGTGACCTGCTGCATATTCTCCTCCCCAAGTTCCGGCAATACATTGGAGACATAGCTGTTAAACATCGAATTAGGTGAAAATAAAATGATTTGATCCGCTTTCAATTTATCTCGATATTTATATAGTAAATAAGCAATCCGCTGAAGAGCAGCTGATGTCTTGCCACTGCCTGCCGAGCCTTGAACGATGAGCAGTCGACCATGATCATGCCGGATGATCCGGTTTTGCTCCTGTTGAATAGTAGAGACTATAATATGCATATGTTTATCCGTGCTTTTACCAAGTACCTGCTGTAAAATCTCGTCCCCGATTGTAAGACTCGTATCGAACATGGATTCCACAACACCACCACGGATAATATATTGCCATTTTTGCTCCAACATACCGCCGATGAGTCCTCCGGGCGTAGTGTATTCAGCTGGTCCTGGTGAGTAATTATAATAAATGCTCGATATGGGAGCGCGCCAGTCATAGATCAGAAAGTCCTCTCCACTTGAATCCATTAGGGTAGCAGTACCTATATAAATTCTTTCAGCTTCGGAAGTCCCATCCTCTGTGAAATCGATACGGCCAAAATAAGGTATCTTCTGTATACGCTGAAGTGCGGACAGTTTATTGGACGCTTGCCTATGTGTGCTTTGGCTGACGGAAAGGTTCTGAGCCTGCTGTCTTAAGCTAATAATCGTCTCCAAATAATCATCGAACGTATCCACATTAACCTTGACGTCATCCCAAAAATGCTTGCGAAAACTAACCACTTCTTTACGGTGCGTGTCAGTTTCTTCTTGCAGCTTCTCCATTTGTTCCGTAATGACCTCCATTACGCTGTCTAATCGATCTTGCTCTTGGCTAAGTTTCGTATTCATATCAAGCACTCCTTTATCCAATAAAATTAGGGGTTGACGAGAAAAAAATTATGCGTTATACTTATAGTAGGGAAAATATAAAGTAACGAACAAAAAATGTGTTTCTATTCAACTTTACCATGTTTTTTTATTATTATCAATCTATATTTACAAATATATAAGGTGGCAGATTCTTTTCTAATGGAGAATTTGCCACCTTTCTATTTGTTGTTTTTTTACTCATTTGGCACAACCGGTTATGTTTGGGTAAATATTAATATTATAAAAATAAATGTCATAATAATAATGCTGGCTAATGAAGCAAATTTTACATATCGAATAGCACCTGTCGAAATTTCCGGCTCTTCTTTATACATCCACCGTTTTCCCCATAGCATACTTTCTTTCGGACAAAAATAACTCCAGATCAACACCCCATAAATGGGAATCATTAAAATAAAACCCATAATTATATCCGCCATTATCAGCATCTCCTCAAAAATCAGTAATTAATTTACGTTTGAATTTTCAAATAGTTCCAGTATACAGCCTTACTATTTATCTTAAATGGTGGTATGACAAAAAGGGCACACCCGCTAAAACAGGAGTTCCCTTTTTAGTTCATTCGTAATGGTAAAAGTTCCACCACAAAAATCCTAAAATCACCGTATTTGTTAAACTCACTAGCCTCTATAAACACTATCACATGTTCCTGGTGCTGGTTCATAAAAACAATGTTGCTTAAATTGACCAGTAAAAGGTTGATCGTACCAGGTTGGAGGGCAAGGGCCATAGGGATTAAAATACCATAGAGCATATTTTGCTGGGTGATCTCTCCAATAATCTAAAACCTGTTTAGCTAATTTTTTTTCGACACCTCTAGCTCTTTCATAAAACAAATTACCTTTCTGCACAGCTTCAAAAGAATAATTTCCGCCCTGCACATGATAAATAACATCTTCGATGGATCTTAAATCACTAAAGTCTATACATTCGGCTAAAACGCGATTAACAATTACATTTCCAACATATAACATGCCTTGCTGCCCTTCCCCTTCGGCTTCCGCTCTCATCATCCGTGCCACTAAGTCAACGTCTGAACTTTTGTATTTTATTCTTGGCATTTAATCACCTCAAGCATATAGTATGATAAAGAGCGGCGATTGTTGTCATCGTTAATAAATAAGACCCCATTTACCGGCAGACAAGGGAACTGCCAAAGCTTTGAATCATTACTTCATATATTTAGCAACTAACAGATAACATCTTTCTCTTGTAAGACCCGCTTGCGTAGCCACATATTCCAATCCTTCCATGGAACCACCCTCATACTTTAATGATGCTTCTTTAGCAGCCTCATCTCTATATTTAATCCAGTCCCGTTGATCATCTCTTAATTTATCCATCTGTTCGGCACTTAGTTGTTCTTTCAACACCCCGTAAATTTTGTTCAATTCCGCATCCCATTTTTTATATCTCTCCGCCTCTTGTTCTACCAACTCTATCGTGGTTGTTCCAGCTTCTGAATATCTATCCGCTTCTTCCATCTCATTAAGCTTCTTAAGATAGTCATCCTTATTACTTATAGTGATTTCGCTGTCACTATTACTGGATTCTAAAGGTTGTCCATCATTTGTCTTTGTAGATGTATCTGCTTGATTATTTAGTTCCGTGTTGCCAGCTCCCTCAGAAGAACTTTCTGTTTTATCTGTTGAATCCTTGGTTGCCGAATTCTCTTCAGTACTCGGAGTAGAGTTCTCGTTCGATTCGTCACTTGATTCATCAGAAGCATTAACACAACCAGCTAATAGTGTGAATACTAAAGTAAACATTACTATTAATATTTTTCTATTATTCTTCAATTTAAAGCCTCCCTTTTATTTTCTGTTTTACCTGCTCCCAAACTTTAAAACGTTCGAGATGAATGGAGGTTCCATATTTCAGAAAATTTTTCCATCCGATCATATCTTTTATAACTGACTATGATTCTACTTATAACAATCCCAACAACTGTTTGAAACCATTTAAGTATTCATACGTATACAAGGTAATTGAAAATTCAAACATTTTTATAGAGGAGGGATGAAATGAAAAAAATAATTTTATTACTTTTAACAACTTTCCTTTTGACAGCTTGTATAAATAATGAGGATACACTAAAAGCAAATGTATTAGACTTTGAAGATTCCGGATTCAAAAATAATAAAGGCCAGATTATCGTTTTAGTCGAAGAAGGAATAATGGTTAGCGGTACTCTTCGATTGGATGAAAAGACTAAAAAAAGCAGTATTGATAATGTCCTTATTAAAGAGAATACCAAAGCTGACAAATATTTAAATAAAGTTTATAAGGAAGGAAAGATTGAAACAAAAGGTTCAAAATACTATGTAACTCTTGATGATACTATTTCTTTAGAGTTCGAAAAAATAGGAAAGCGTATAATCAAAGATTTACAAGGTGTAGAATACTTCACACAAGAAAATCCCAAATAAAATCCATCTATGACATTAGATTCAAAGCACTTCTTTTACAGAGTATGCTTCTTACTTGTACCTTTAATTTTTTTCAAGATAAATAAAAAGACTTAAATCCAATTATAAAAGGATTTAAGTCTTTTATTTATCCCTATAAAACATTCACTACTATCGTACCTACTCTAACTTGTCTTTTTTGGCGTGAACCATGTAATGATGAATGCTATTACAGAGATAACAAACATATAGAAATACGTGTTACTCGCGCCACTAATATAACCTATCTTAGACTCTAAAGAAACATTCGATAATTGGATCGTATATATCGTCATGATAACGGCTGTACCAATTGCGCCAGCTAGTTGGCGAATTGTGTTGTTAATAGACGAGCCATGAGAGGCTAATTCCCTTGGTAGTGCATTTAAAGCAGCTGTGTTTAACGGCATTGTTATAAATGCCAAGCCTATACGCAATAAAATTGTACGAACCAAAATATATATTGTTGTTGTTTCTGGTGACAAGTCAATTACTGCAAGCATCGATATCGCGATTAAACTTGTGCCTAGTATGAATAATGGTTTTGCACCAAATTTATCGAAAAGCTTACCAGTTACCGGGGACAGCATGGCATTGATAATAGCACCTGGTAATAATAACAATCCCGCTTCTAGCGCTGTAAACCCTCTTCCATCCTGCAAATAAATCGGCAGTAATATTAAGTCGGCATACATTAGAATGGTAATGGCGATATTAACTACCGTGGTCATTGTAAATGTGTTAAATTTGAAAACATTTAAATTCAATAAAGGTTCAGTAGACTTCATTTGTCTATGACAGAACATGATGGTTACAAGCAAACCGACAACAATGGATGTTAGGACAAATAAATCATCCCATCCTCGGCTGCCTGCACTACTAAAGCCAAAAAGAAGAAATCCAAAGCCAACAGTAGAATAGATCACACTGACTATATCGAGCTTTACTTTGGACGTTTCCGAGGCATTAACTAGATATTTACTTGCTAGCATGATAATTGCTGCGATGAATGGGATCATGATGATAAATAACCATCGCCAGGATAAATACTCTAATATAAATCCTGCTAATGTTGGTGCAATGGCTGGTGCAAATATAATAGCAAAGCCAATGTTCCCCATAATCGCGCCGCGTTTTTCCGCAGGATATAGATAAACAATTACAGTCATCATTAACGGAATGATGATTCCAGCACCTACTGCTTGAATCATTCTACCTGTTAATAGTACGCCGAAATTATTTGCACATGCGGCAATTAAAGAACCGATTAGTAAAAATAACATGGAGCTGATAAATAACTGCCTTGTCGAAAAACGTTTCATTAAGAAAGCAGTAATAGGTACTAACACACCATTTACAAGCATAAAGCCTGTAGCTAACCATTGAATCGTTGCCGTATTTACATGAAAAACTATCATTAAATCACTAAATGCCACGTTTAACAATGTTTGATTTAATGTAGAAAAAAAGGTTCCCGTTATCATGATGATGAGCAGCAACTTTTTGGTACTACTCGCTATTTCATTTTGCATATAAAATTCCTTCCCCTATAATATAGATTGTCGACAAACTGTCTAGAAAATATAATAGCAGAAGTATAAAAACAACCATCTACAATCGGGTCATTTCTGTCGATTAAGAGACAAATCCATACGATAAAGGGATGATTTTCATGACTATTAAAGAAGATCCTCGCGCCATTCGCACACAGGAAATGCTTAAAGAAGCTTTACTAACACTATTGCAAGAGGGTAACTCGCTACATCAAATCTCTATTCATAAATTAACGCAAAGGGCTAAATTGAACCGTACCACCTTCTATTTACACTATCAAAATATTAATGAGTTAAAGGAACATTTAACTCATGACATCTTACAAGGGCTAACAGACAAAATAGAAAATTTAACTTCCATTTTTGATAGGAATAGAAAAGAGCACTTGATACAGCTATTGGATTATCTCCTAGAACAAAGAAATCACCTACTTTAGTCCAGTTTGAAGAGGTCGAAAAACATTTACTAATGTTGATGAAGGATTTAATCGTAACCAGAAGAAGTCAATCAAATAATATAGGAAGAAAAGCTATCGTAGATCCAGACATTAAAACTGCCTCAATTATCGGCATTATTATGTGGTGGTTAAAAGATGGCTTACACTTAGATTCCGTCTATATCGCAGAGCAAATTAACCTTATGTATCGAGCTTAATTTTTTTCGCTAAAAGTTCTGGCATTGATTATCATTCCTTCTTACTATTTATACCATGGCATGCTACCATTTGGTCGAATACAATTACAGAAGAATAGCTAATCTTGTATTATCCCCAGATTCATCGAACTTGGTTATATCGCCGTAAAAAAAAGCCTAACTTCTCATTTAATATCGAGAAATTTGGCTTTTTCTACCTCCTCTTTTTTACTATTCGCATATCCTTAAATACAGTTCAGTGAAAAGAAAACTCTTTTTGAAGTAAAGAGAGAGTTACTTGAATTACACAACTACGTCAATAATAATGTTCTTAATTCGGATCAAGCGTTCTTGTCATACTTTCAGATAACGAATTACCATTCGAAGTGTACCTACCTATAGGAAATTCTGCAATGTTTATTTCATTTGAAACCTTCAGGAAAATGATAAATAACGGTAGTGTTATTGTTTGGTTTGCTTATCCACCACACAAGACATACCGTCAGAACTAAACTAATAAATATTCATATTTTCTTTCCCATACCATTATCCAATCTCTGATAAATTACACTCTATTTAACCTGTTTTCTTCTTGTTTTAACTGTTTGTTAATTTAAGTATAACTTTTTAGCTTGTGTCCAACGGTTCCCCTTTCTTAGGGAGCAATAAACTATAGTCGCAATACGGTTATCGGCTCGTTATCGCAGATCTCTCCGTTGTCACAAAAACCGAAGCTATCATAAAGCTTTTTGGCAGCAAAGTTATCGGTACTATATGGGATCCAACAGTAACGTGCAGGTCCGGCTGGAAAGGTGCGTATAAATTCCAAGATTTTTATCATGGCTTCCCTACCGCAACCCCGGTTCTGGTACCGCTTGTCAATCATCAGTCGCAAGATACAATAGCTGTCATCTGCGATTGACGGAAGTTCGTATCCGGTGATTCCATAAGTTATCATAACGAAACCGACCGGCTGCTCATCCGCATAAATGGCAAACGGAAATGGATATCCCCCGTTTGTTTCAAGCACATAACACGAAGCCACACTTGACAGATTAGACGCGACAAAGCGTCTTTGCTCTTCTGAAACTTCCAGGTTAAAAATGGCACGGCGGTTTTCCAATGTAATTTTTCTGAGACTAATCAAGCAGAGCCTCTCCCTTAATTATCTAGATTACTGGTTACGTGTTTTTAACAGTGTGGTAGTAATGCTCCATAAGCACATTTACACAACCAGCTAATGTTACAAATACTGAGGCAAACACGACTATTGAACAATAATGAGTTATCATCACCTGAAGCTATTGAATTTAAACTTTTTTAAGTAGAATGGAAAATCCTATAAAAAACTCCCAATGCATTGGAAAATAAAAGGTGATAAATTCCAAACAATATGAAGAATAATTGGTGCTAATAATCTATTGGTAAGATAATAACTATAAGATAAAACAATTGATAGCCAAAACAGTTCGGGAAAACTAATTAGAGACAAATGCCAACTAGAGAAAAGTAAGGACGTTAATATTATACTCATAAATAAATTAAATTTTACCGATAAAACGTGAAATATAATCCTTCTGAAAACCAGTTCTTCTACTAAAGGTCCGAAAATAACTATTGGAATAATCATAAAAGGAGAAGTATTTATATCACTAGTCGTAATATTTCCATTTGCAGTGACAACCAAAGATTTTACAAGTGTGATAATAATTATCCCAGCAAGGGCCATAAAATAACTAAGACAAATCACTGATATAGTTTTTTTTACTGTATACTTATCTTTTTCAAATACTTTTATTTTTAAATCTTCTTTCAAAAGATAAGAAATTGTAATTAATAGTAGAGGAAAGATTATGTAACTTAAAATCTCAAGTAATCGGTAACTGATATTGAAAAAATGAACCATTAAATCTAAAAAGAGCAGTGGGCAAAAGTAAATCAATAATGCATATCTGTAATTTTTTTTCATAAATCGCCTCATCTTTAGTAATTGAAGATTTTTTTTGAAATAAGCCTCAACTTAAGTTAAACAAAGCTTTCATAGTTATCAAGCATATGAATGTAATCCAGCAATAACTAAATTAACAAAAACTTGATTAAAAACAATTGTTCCAAAACCAACAATAGCTAACCAAGCAGTCCTCTCTCCCTCCCACCCCTTACTAATTCGAAAGTGGAGAAAAGCTGTATAGAATAGGAATGTTATGAGAGCCCAAACCTCTTTTGGATCCCAACCCCAAAAACGCCCCCATGCAAGATGTGCCCAAATCATAGCAAAGAAAAGACCACCTAGTGCAAATAAAGGAAAACCTATGAGAATTACTCTATACGAAATCTCATCCATCAAGGAAAGATTTACCTTATTGGTTAACGGTCTTAATAGTTGAGCCACTTTTTTTCGTGTAACTATACGCAACAATACATATAAAGTTGTTCCTGTTAAGAATGACCAAATAATTGTATTCAACTTTGACGCCTCAATCTTAACCGGAATCTCCAGTAGTCCAGGGTACAGATCAG
Source organism: Psychrobacillus sp. NPDC093180 (assembly GCF_044754065.1). Classification (NCBI taxonomy): domain Bacteria; kingdom Bacillati; phylum Bacillota; class Bacilli; order Caryophanales; family Bacillaceae; genus Psychrobacillus; species Psychrobacillus sp. NPDC093180. Next base: position 81,130 of record NZ_JBIVOJ010000012.1, read on the forward strand.
CCTCTTCATAACTGTTTCGACCTTTGTCAATCGGTCTAACTGTGGTTGAGTTTGCAGGAACGACAATAGCAGGAATATGATAATGATATAATTGTATTTGTCCATCTTTATTTTCGTACTCATAACTTACACTATAGTCAATTGTTCTAAAAGTAGTAGTAATAGCAATAAAACCAATAACCACAACCAGTAGATATAATACAAATTCTAAAAAGAATACCCTTATATTATTTGAATTGGGATCTATTTTTTTTAATAGATAAATTAATCCTGTTACAAATGAAAGGGAAAGTATTGCACTTGCAATAGCAACAGTTAATACATGGATAGTGAGCCAATTACTTTGTAATGCAGGTATTAAGGGAGTAACTTCCTTTGAAAACATACTTGCATAAGCAATGATTAGTATTGAAATTGGCAATAAAAACAAACCCACAACTGCCTGACGATAAATAAAAAAAATAACAAAAAAAATCCCGATTAACATCATTCCAAAAAAGGTTAAAAACTCATAAAGATTACTAACGGGAGCATGTCCTGAAGCAATCCATCTTAATATAAAATAGTTTAATTGTGCTACAAAACCAATGCCTGTTAATGTCAAAGCTAGCCTTAAAGCTCCCTTTTTCGTAGATTTTACTGCTAAACCAAAAGGAATAATGGCAATTAAGTAAATAACAAATGAAAAATATAAAGACATGCTACTAATTGATATGAAAGAATTAAAAGTCATCTATACTCTCCTCTTTTTAAAATTTTATATTTTCAAATTAATCAAACCTGTTGTGTATAATATATCTTATCCAACCATTATTTTCTATGAATTGGATAGATGAATAGATTAATTTGGTCAAAATTGTGACAATTTAAATTTATACTTTTAATATAAGACACTTTTTTCAAAAAAACATTACATCTTGTAACACCAAACTCTCGTGAGGTTTTAAGCATAAAAATAGACCATCGAAATGGCCTATTACGATTGCGCTCTATTATAGAAGAATAAAATAAAACTCTCCATTAACTATACAAAACTTACACCCTTAACGAACCACGGAAACCCCTTGCAGCATAATAGGAATCTGCTCCATTATGATAAACAAAAACTGTATCATAGCGCCAATCACAAAAGATTGCCCCGCCGAGTTTTCTAATGTTAGCAGGCATTTGCACCCAGCTTGACGTTTTCTTATCGAAGCTTTCCAGTTCCTGTAGCTCTCGATACTGCTCTTCCGTTAACATTTCGATGCCCATTTCATTTGCCATATCAATAGCGCTGTTTTCTGGTTTGTGTTTTTTCCTTGACTCCAGTGCCTCTCGGTCATAACAAATACTTCTGCGACCTTTTGGACTCTCCGCGGAACAATCATAAAAAAGGTATTCTCCCGTTTTTTCATCATAGCCAACAACATCCGGTTCGCCTTCAGTCACTTCCATTTCATGAAGGGACCATAATTTTTCAGGATTAGCTTCGAGCTTAGCTTGTACATCATTCCATTCTAGGTCTTGATGACGGTGCATGTTTTTTTCAAAACGTAATTTTAATGAACTGAGAAGTTCTTCACGTTGTTCTAGTGATAACACTTTGTTTCCGTTTGACATATTCGTTTCCTCCTTGGTATTGCGACTCCATATATAGAAATCCTCTCGTTAGTTCAATTTTAATAACTAATTCAGCTTGTGTCCATCAATCTAAATCTCATAATCCTTAAAATTCTTGTTATCCATATGTTTAGCCATATTCTAAAAGGGAATATTTTCATATAAGTCAAATGAAAAGGAGTTTGCATATGCTTAATCATACAAAACACTATATTAATGGTCAGTGGGTGGATTCTACAGGTTCGGACACAATAGAAGTGATAAACCCGGCAACAGAAGAAGTGATTGGAAAGATTAGCAGTGGAACGGAAGAAGATGTCAATCGGGCGGTTCAAGCAGCAAAAGAGGCTTTTCCTTCCTTTTCTCAAATGTCAGTGGACGATCGGGTAAAACTTCTAGAGGATATTGCGAAAGAATATGAAAATCGCAAAGATGATTTGGTCAAGATAATGACTGAAGAGCTAGGAGCCCCCATAACAAAGTCGGAGCAAATTCATTATCAAATGGGACTTGCCCACTTTAAGCAGGCTGCAGAGGAATTAAAAACTTTCCAGTTCACAGAGGAAAGGGACAACTCTTATATTGTAAAGGAACCAATTGGCGTCTCTGGACTGATCACGCCATGGAATTTCCCTACCAATCAGATTTCTACGAAGCTAGCGAGCGCATTGGCAGCTGGCAGCACCTTAGTGGTGAAACCTGCATCTCAAACACCATTTGCAGCTATGATCATCGCGGAGATTTTTGACAAGGTTGGCGTCCCTAAAGGTGTCTTTAATCTTGTCAATGGTTCAGGTTCCGTCGTTGGAGAGGCCATTAGCTCTCATCCAGATATCGATTTTGTATCCTTTACTGGTTCAGGAGCAGTCGGAAGCAGTATAATGAAAAATGCTGCAGAGGATATTAAAAACGTTTCACTAGAACTTGGAGGAAAATCTCCTTTAGTTATTTTAAAGGATGCAGAGGTGAAAGAAGCAGCAAGAACAGCTTTAACTCAAATCGCAACAAATACCGGTCAAGTTTGCGCAGCTGCTACACGAGTAATCGTACCGGAAGAAATGCATGATGAATTCATCCAAGCAATGAAAGAATTAGTGGCCGAGTTCCCTGTTGGAGATCCACAGGACAAAAATACATTTACCGGTCCTCAAGTATCCGAAGATCAGTGGAAAACCGTTCAATCCTACATCCAAAAAGGAGAAGAAGAAGGAGCCACCCTTGCTATCGGCGGTCCTGGTAGACCAGATGGAATCGATAAAGGATTCTTTTCCAAAATAACCGTTTTCACGAATGTGCAAAATGATATGACGATTGCACAGGAGGAAATCTTTGGACCTGTCATGTCTGTTATCACATATAAAGATCTGGATGAAGCAATTGAAATTGCCAACGATACCGTTTACGGCCTTGCCGGATATATAGTTGGAAATAATAAAGAAGAACTGAAAAAAGTTGCTTCCAGCATTCGAGCAGGACAAATAAGAATCAATAATAGTAAATCAGATATATCCGCTCCCTTTGGCGGCTTTAAGCAATCTGGGATTGGTCGAGAATGGGGAAATTATGGAATCGAAGAATTTCTGGAACCAAAAGCGATTATGGGAATGCCTTCTAAATAAATAGAAGTTAAGCTGTCCAAGAAGTGTTTGGGCAGCTTTTTCTAGTGTGTTCTGACTAAGAATGAAAGGATTCTTGTAAAGCTTAGCATCTGTTAACTAAATAAATTAGAAATCCATAATCGGTCTGTTACATTCAATAAAGCTAAAACTCTAAAAGCAACTTTTTCAAAATCCTCTTCTGTTTTTGCATTCTCAAAATCAAACCATATCCCATCCACCTCTTCCGATTGTGCCCCTAACCTAAATCGTTTGTTTATACAATGTGCTGTAACTTTGTTAGGAGGGACTTGTTCACCAAAATACATTGTTACCCCATCTGTCGAACAAGTCGCCAATTCAACTATGAATGAACCTCCCCATCTGTTGAATTGAAAAGTAATTAAATCAATATTGTTTTCATTCAATCGTCTAAAGTGAGGGAATGATCCTTTAAATTCCAGTTTTCTTAAAACAGGTACCAAGATTTTTTTCAAGGCATTATCCATCATTTTTCGTTTATTTATTGACATTCATTTATTCTTCCTTTGTTAATATTAATTAAATTCAACTGTCAGGTTTGCAAAAATGCAACTCTTCTTAAGATTTTTTAGTTCAACTATTGAATCCACTCCATAACATACAGTTTTCGTTCTTTTGTATTTGAAATTGCAAGTATGTAGCTATTATCTTCCTCTAAATGATAAAAGTATTTATCATTTTTATTATAACTGACTGGATACTCTTGAAATAAACTTTCATAATTCTGCGTATTGTTTATTTCAGTCACATTTTTTTGAAAGCTTTGAAGGAGAGTTAAAACTGTATCATGGGATTTTTCATTAATGGCTGTCCAACCGTCTTTTTCCTTTAATTTATTTTCCAGAGACCTATAATGAAGAACCAAAAAAGTTTCTCCCTCACTTGGAAACCCATTTCTATTAGTAAATACTGTCTCCATCTTACTTGGTCTAGGGACCTCAAATCCCCAGTTCAATTTCCACTCAATAGATTGAGAAATATAATCGCGGTTAACAATAACAAGACCTACCAAGAAAAGCGGAATGAAAATCCAAATTTTTGTTTTCTTTTTCATATGACTACCCTTTCACATATGTCCTTTACTACATCTGATTTTTAAGTATGTGAATGAAAAGACGAAAAAGAGACCGTTCATTTAAAACAGCCTCTTTTTCCGTTAATTATTAACCTTCTAGATAATCTCTTGATTATTACATTGGTTCCTTCGGCGGTATCACCAAAATAAAGAACCCACCCTCCTTAACTTAGGAGAATACTGCAATTTTACGTGCGATTGATTCAGTTAAACGAGATGCTACTTTTGGAACAGCCCATTTAATAATTGGCGTTAACATTGCGCCAGATAATCCGCCTGCATGAACTTCCACTGTACAAGTCATTTCAGTTTTTCCGTTAAGATCAGTAGCAGTAAAGTGACCGCTTCCTTTAAAGTTGTCTGTTAATCCTTTTAGTTCAAACATAATATTGGAAGGTTCATTCCATTCAGTGATGTCAACCTGTGCCTGTATGGTTTTCTTAATACCTTTCACGTTACCTTCAAATGTCCAAATAGATTGCTTATCATTAATAATTTCATGTTCTTTATAGGCTGGTACTGTCGTTGCCCATTTTTCAAGATCACTGACATAATCCCAAACTGCTTGTACATCTACTGGAATTTCTACTGTATGTGTTCCTGTTGCCATGATGATCCCCACTTTCACTACGTCAAAATTGTAATTATACATTTCTATGAAATAATTAGTAAGCATAAGCTTACATCTCTCATTATACAGGATTGATCTTCGGTAAAAAGCATAAAAAATATAATTCCTATTAAAAATTGCACTATAAGAATCTGTTGAAGAATAACGAATAAAAATCTAAAACTTAAACAAGGCTTACTATTTCAGGATTTAATATAACCTTATGATACGTCCAACAATCAGAGTATTCTGTACCAATTTCGTGATCATGGAGGCAGACCCTGTTCATTCCATCACAGCCGTCAAGTCCACAACAACCATTTAATCTACTTATATCTGAATGGCGATTTGAATTGATTAAATCTTTGATGTTTATAATGATCGAACCTTTTAATAGATTGTAAGCTGTCTCCTCCTGAATTAGATAAAATCCTCTCGGAATATAATCTTGACCATCCTTTTCATTAATCAAGTTCAGGTCCTTCAATTCCGATAATGGTTCAGAAATCTCTAAATTACATGCTTTACAAATTAGTTTCAACTTGTCGTTACCTCCTTTTACATGAATATAGTTCCAGTCAATACTAAATTTCTGTTCCTCTTCATCTAAAACATCCGTTAGTTTAATAAGGGATCCAATTCAAAGTACTCCGTTAATGGCACTTTTCTACCTTCTTTATGCCATCTATGATAGGTATCAAAAACCTCCTTCACATTATTATTCGCCCGTACTTCTACTAAATACTTTATAGAAAGATAACTTCGCCAATAATCAAACATAATACTTGATAAGCTACCCAGGTATGAACTGCTGCCAAAGTTATCTAAAGAATGATTTCCATATTTGTTCTTGAAAGCTTCAAACAACTCGGCTTCTGCATTTGTTATTTCATTGAATTCCTTCTCACTTAATAATATCTTTCGAGGTAGATAAAAACACATTCCTTCCTCGAACCATATACTATCTTCTCTTTCATCATCAAATTCATCTAAAAATAAATCAGAATGGTGAGTAAGTTCGTGTGCTAATATTATAAATACCTGATTTTCAGAGTAGCTTTCATAAAATTTTTGTACATTAGGAAGTGCTTTTCCGTCCAATTGTCTTACAAGAATTTTCCGCCAAGTTTCTAGATCTGGTGACATATAAATTAAATCTTTATTAGTGTAAGCTGGTATTGGTATATCGGAAAAAACCTTAGTTGCTAATTCTTCGGTAGTCCATAAAATACCTTTTGGTAGTTCTGTCAAAGAATAATGATCCTCAAGTATTTTTTGGTACGCATTTAGCTTCTTACCAAATCTATATATAATATCTTGATACTTCTCATATTCCTCTTTCTTTTCAAAAGCATATACTTGTCTCATTAAGTTATCTCCCCTTCGTTTAAAAATGAAATAACCCGCCGCGTTAATACAATTTTTTAAAAATTTTACCCCTTCTTGAAGTGAAGTGCCTGTCAGTTTAAGAGAAAAAGCGACGTTTACTCCACAATCGCAATCGATTATTATTCAGGTTGCTACTTACTTTTTAGGCATAGTGTATGTCACAGAAAAACCATTGCTTTCTTCAATCTTTGTAAAAATTTCACTTAGAATTTCTAATGCTCTCTCATTTGATTCGTACTTCCCTAAAATTTTACTCCAGTGAACTGCAGCACTACCAATTACTCCTTCTATTTTCTTTCCATTTACTGTAATCTCTTTTGCGTTTATCAAACTTTTATCATCTTGTGTTGCAATCCAAAGCATAAATAATCATCCTTTTTGTTTATTTTCTCTCATTTGTGAATACAACAATCTAGTCCTATTACTCTTCCATTTACCTGCTCTTTAGTAAGAAATAAAGACTTATAGAATAATTGCATATTATATAAATGATGTGACTATAGATATTTATTTCTTACCTTTAAGCTCTAAAAGTATAGGTGCTATATTTAGTAAGATAGAAACAATTGTCAAAAACCATAATGCCCTTTCCATACCAGGTACTACATCCATTAAAGCTGACCAATCTTCCACTGTTACCCACCCAGATACAAGACTGTATTCTGAACAAAGTGTTAATGCTGTAAAAGATAATCCTATCGCCATAGCAAGCTTATAATCCTTTCCTACTTTATACATGTAGAGATTTATAATAGTTGCTACTATTGCGATAACCCCAAATATTATCCACATAACTATGCCTCCATATATTTTAATTTATATCGTGTAATTCTAATGTGCATCAACTCAATTCATTACTCTAATAAGACTTTAATACGTTAAATCTTATTGTATAGTAAATGCTCTTCCTTTTGTGATTTCATATTGAACAAATCTGCCGTGTTAGTCTAAAAATAAAAATTAAATTAATGAAACTTTCAGACAAAATGAAATGTATAAGAAATAGGAACATATGGAAAAGGGAGTTGAAGTTAATGAATATCGCTAATAAAGTTTTAATTTCATTTTGTATGCTTCTATTAATACTTATTTTATCAGCCTGTAAGCAAACTAAACAAACTGACGAGAACATAATTATAGAGAATGAACCATCTCAAAATGAAAAACAAAATATCTCCTATACTTTTAAAAATCCCAATACAGGCCAAGAATTTAATATAATTCATGCTTACATGTTATATGAAAAATATTTTGAAACTAAAAAGGATAATCCAAATGAATCACCACATCAATTATATAAACAGGTGGTTATCGAGCCTATATATGATGCTTGTTTTAAAGATGCCGAATATGATAAATTTAGTGTCTTTGAATGGACACCGTCAGAAAATGATTTTAATCATATCAAGGAAAAAATTGAATCACTGGAAATAGATCATATGAATAAGTTATTTGAGGAATCTCTTGTTAAATCCTCAGATATGCTTTCCTCAGATAAAAAAACGACAGTATGTGTGTTTCCTGAAAATAAAAGATTTCCATCTGACATGATCACATTAGGTACTGGGAAAATTACAGTCTTTCTCAGTGAGCTAAATAATTTCTTTAAATCAAGTGAGTTCGATAATTATACTAAATCAGGTATTTCACATGAATATCATCATAGTGTTTGGACTGAAATGCATTATTCAGAGGATTATTTTTTTACCGTTTTAGACAATTTAATCATGGAAGGGCAGGCCGTGATGTTTGAAACATTAATGTATCCTGATACAAATAGTGTTGAAGTTGTGCTTGACGAAAGTTTTAACCAAGAACATTGGAGACAAATTGAAACATATCTTGAAAGTAGTGGTACAAATGAGTTTATACTAGGCGGCACTAAGGGTTTACCTGACTACTATGGTTATAGTGAAGGTTATAAAATGATTAGATCTTATTTAAATTTGCATCCCAATTTGACAGTGGAAGAATGGACTTCCAAAAGTCCAAAGGAAATATTTGAAGAAGGAAATTATTTAGCTAATTACCAATAGATTCTCTATCAATGTTCTCCAATGATTTATGATTTCTTTCTACATGTTAGAAGTGGATTCTTTTGTTTATTTCTGATACCCTTCTTCCACTAAACTGCCCCTATAGTTGAAGAAGAAACGTGAAGCTTATTCAATAATCGCGTATAAAAAAACCGATATTATGCAACTCTGTATAAAAAGTTGCATAATATCGGCCTTGGTTACATTAACAAAGCCTATCCGTTTAAAAAATGATAGGAAAAGTAAATATTACGAAAGCTGCCCAAAGTCCGTAGATCGGCAAATACTTAGTGATAGCGTTTTGGATAGTGGAAGGTCCAGATTTGTTTTGAAGAAAACGGATATAGGAGAGCATAATCCAGATTAGATTTGCCCATATTAGTATGTTTACTCCTAAAACAGCAATTCTATTAGGCGTAATCCCATAAGAAGATAGCCTGAACACGATGGCTGACAAAGCCACACTGTCAATGATAAGCGCAAGAACAATTAAGGCTACATTTATATAATCTGAAATGCTCTTTTTCTTGTCTGAGTCTTTCTCGATGATGGAAAATATAGTAACAGCCAATACACCAAGGAGTATTCCGTTGAAGGCTATCAGGAAATTACGGTCCAAGAATGGATTTTTTCCGACCCATATAACAGTTATAAGATAGACCAACAATGTGACGAGGACAAGAGGACTAAAAATTTTAGCTATATATGGTGTAATATTCTTAGCAAGTTTAAGATTCATGGATACTAGGTATGCAGCCACAATTGCGAGAGCGGCAGCACCAAATAAAACGACGTTGCTAAAATAGAAGTCTTCAATATCCAACCCAACAAAGCTAAATAACTGCATGGTTAAAGCTGCTAGTACCATTCCGCTAACTGCCATGCTGGCGTAGAGAATACCATATTCCAAATTAAATTTAATATAGGCTAACCTTGCACTGCCTTTTGCATATTCATTTCCTGTAAATGCAAGCCCTACCAATACCCATAGGAATATAGGAAGGTGCAAATAAGCAAGGATAATACTGTCTTTATAATTCAATGGCAACATATTAAGATAAATCCCGGAAATTAGGAACAAAGCTACAAGGGAATAAATAACACTTTTTTTCGGAGCGTTATTGTAAACAAAGTAGGCAGCGATAAAGGGAATTATACCAAAAGCCAGGTTAATTGGAGCAATTGCTTCCTGTTCTACAAAATGGAAAATGATTCGAGTGCTAATCCCAGCGAGAATGGCTAAAATGCCCATGAATAGGAATCCTTTTTGAAGCATGGAGGATTTTTCGTTATTTACCATCTCCTTGAAATGCAATCTTTGATACCAAACACCAAGAACCTGGGAATCAGGATTTAGTTCCCATGCCTGTGAGAATGACTTTTTAAAAGTTTTTGGATCTGTTCTATACATTCTCTCCAGCTCCTGAGGATTAGCAATATTTTCAATTATCAAATTGTTAATGTCCATAGTTATACCTCCCCTTTTTAACTGTCTTCGTCACTTTTGTATTCTAAAATATCTCCTGGCTGGCATTCTAAAGCCTTACAAATTGCCTCTAAAGTAGATAATCGAATCGCTTTTGCCTTTCCGTTTTTCAATATAGAAAGGTTCGCCATTGTTATTCCAACCTTCTCCGAAAGTTCCGTTACGCTCATTTTCCTTTTTGCTATCATTACATCAATATTGATAATAATTGCCATTGTTAATCACCTCAGACCGTTAAATCATTTTCTGATTTCATATTGATTGCTTCTAGTAAAAGTTTTTGGAGAACAGCCGCAAATACTGCGATAACCATCGATGCAAAAGGAACAACCAATCCGACAAAGACAACTCCTGGTGCATCGTCTACTTCCGCAAAGATATAGAAGAGCGGCCAAACCAGCACATGCAAAATACTAATTGTGATGGCACAGTATTTGATTTTCTTTAAAGCATTTACAGATAAATCGGAGAAAGCTTTATTTTGGTCAATATAGCGTAAGAGTTTAAAGGCCTGATACAAAGCAATGTAAAAAGGTATAGCCGACATATCAAAAACGATGTAAACGAGATATTTTATAAAAGCAAACTCTGGAAGCAATTTTGCTGCAAGATTAGCCATCTCAGGCACCAAAAAGATGCACAGAGCAAGAACTGGGAGTCCTAAAAGAATAACAGCTATTTTTAAAAACAACGTTGTTACCTTTTCCATAAAAAGCACCTCACTTATTTTTTCTTATTTGATTTTAATACAAAATTTATCGTTTTACAATATCTTTTTATTCATTTATATAATATTTTTATTGTATATTTTTTAAGCAAAATAAAAAGTATTCCTCATTCAAAGAAATACTCGATAACTTTAAAGCATTAAATTTTATAACTTGTACAACTAACCTGTAACATTTGCAATGAATTTCTATGATAGTTCTACTCGAAATTTTGGACAAAAAATAGACCATCGGAAATGATCGTCTAAATTACTAAAGGACCTAGTACATAACTACTTTACTTAAATTCGTTTACCCAAAACCAATATCGACCAGTGTTTTTTTTATTATTTGCAATCAACAGTATAAAAGGAATAATGCCTAAAATAATATATATAGTGATGAATATCGATGTTTGGAGAATTTTCAAGTTCTCCACTATACTCATACAAATCATTAACGTTCCTAAAAACAAATAAGGAAAAACTAAACCTTTCTGATAAGATTGAAACTTTATCTCGCCTAAAAGAACTCTTGTTTTTCGAGACAAAAAAAATTCACTTTTCATCAGGTGGCTAAACCCTATAATCATCACCGATATTCCAAATACCATTTAAATCCCCTTCACTTCGTTAATGAAATAAGAAAAACGAACTGTCTCGGCAGCCCTACGTAAAGCACCCCTTAGTTTAACAAGGAATAAGTAGTATTTTACTTTTCGTTCAATCTTTTTAACAATTCAATTATTTGTTTATTTTGCTCACTTGTTTTTCTTATCTTCACTTCAATAGATAAGCAAGTTATAGCTATTACAATAACACCCACTGTTATAATAAACTCCATTTTTTATTCCCCTCACTCCCTCTAAAATACAGCATAAAAACCAATACTCTTGTTCAACTAAACTGTTGCTTAAGTTCATTAAGTGTAAAACTTTAATTATTGTTTAACAAATTTACATATAATTTTTCGTCTGTTATAATTTCTCTACGCTTTCTAGAGGAGATGTTCAATTTTGTTCGGAATACATGATTTTGGTTTATTTCTCATTACAACATTAATTTTCATTGTTGTTCCAGGAATTGATGCAATGTTTGTGTTGAGTAGAAGCATTTCAAATGGACGTGCAAGTGGCATTGCTTCTTCAGCAGGTATTGCAACAGGTGCTTTTGTACACACAATTTTATCAACTATTGGTTTGTCTCTATTATTATCACAATCTATAGTCTTATTTACTGCGCTTAAAATAGTCGGTGGTCTATACCTAATTTATATAGGTGGAAAGGCACTATTCCAAAAAAGCAAGGGACTAGAATTAAAACAAGTATCTAAAGGATCACGGAAAAAGGATTACTGGCAAGGTGTGATTACAAATGTATCAAATCCTAAAAATATCTTGTTCTACCTATCATTTTTACCTCAGTTTGTTTCTGCCAACAGCAATCAAAGTGCATTACCATTCCTTATTTTAGGGACAACCTTCTCTTTAGTTGTCTTAATTTGGTATATTAGCGTGTCTTACTTTACTTCATTTGCAACCAAGAGTGTCAAAGACAGCAAGCTACTCCACACAATTATGAATAAAGTTTCTGGTCTTGTATTCATAGGTTTAGGTTTTAAGTTAATGTCTGCGAAACAGCAATAAAGAAAGAGACGTCAAAACAGGCGTCTTTTTTGTTATAGAAAAATAACTTCTTCTATAAAATTAAAAACGATGTTATCTATTGGCTCTACTAAACAATCTATCCGATTGTTAAACAAAGCTAAAAATGTTTACTCCACTAACCTGTACCGTTAGTTGAACAAGCATATTTATTAAATATGGATAGTCAGCGTACCATCTGATTTTATCGTGACCAGAGGATGTTCAGGTTTGTTCTCTTCAGTTAGAAAGATTTCTTTACCAAGAATGCTTGATAGCTTACTCATAAATTCAAATACAGCATTAGCTTCATATAAGCCTTTAATTTCTATTGGATTAACATCAAATTCCATTTCATCTTTTGAAAAGAAATGGCAATTTATCAAAGCAGCACCTTTAATATCGATAGATAATAAGATGCTATGGAACTCTTTACCTTCAAACAATTTGTCGACATTTTTTATTTCATTCACTGTTTCTAATCCATCTTTATATAACTTGATTCCCCAACCAGATAAATAAATCCACTCATAAAACATTTGCCAATCGCCTAAATCCACATTTAGAACATAAATATCCCTTAGACTTCCATCATTGAAAAATACTTTATCCAAAACCTCATTAGTACTGTACCTCTTCATACAATCAATTCCCATACATAATTTTTAGTTATTTTACCACTTCTTGTTGAACCAAACTGTGACTTTAATTCATTAAGAAAGGTTGTTTTTGTAAACTTTGTTGCTTTTATTACTTTTGAAACCTTAATGAATTTCTGATAAAATATATAGGAGAATTTGTAAATGCAAAGTACCATGAAATATTCAGCATAGTGATAGGAGGTTTTTGTAAAATGGATTTGGGTTTAATTGCATCCTTGATTTTAAACGTGGCATTTCTAATTGTAATTTTTGGTCAATACAAGGAAATCAACGTTTTAAGGGAAGAGAACCAAAAATCGCTTCCTAATGAAAACAATGATGAATTAATTGCCGTCGCAAGTGAAAAATTGAAATCTTTAGGTGATATAAAAACTATAAAGTATCTGAGAGAAGAAAAGGGTATGTCAATGTTAGATGCAAAACAACTTGTGGATACCATAAAAGAATAGATTAATTAAAGGTCGCAAATTTTTGCGACTCTTTTTTATGCTCTTCTTAACATGTGAACGGTCCATTAATTTGATTTTCGACATGCTGAAATAAGCATATGCTCCACTCTTTTTTCCCTTTAGTTTAATATCATTACACTTTAATACCACACTTAATCACATTGTACAAGCCCTCGTTACTCGATTAAGAATATTACTTATGGATTAGCAATCATTACCGTTACAATTCGAGAAACAAAGTAAGAAAAGCCACTTAGACCTACAATTCCTACTAAAATTAATAAAGGCACTTGTTCCGCATACAACATACCTACACAAAATAGGATAAAACATACTAGTGAACCTGTAATATTTAATAAAATGTTTTTTTTATTCATTGTTTAAAACCACCTTTTATTTCACTAAATTGCTGCGTTAGTTCGATTTGAAAAAATGACTTGTATTCATCGATAAATACTATTTTTCGTCTTAAATTCAGAAGAGAAATGAAACATTAATAATATTATAAATGCGATAATACAAGGATAGCCAATGAGCACAACTTATTCAACAAATTCGCGTAGGAATGGCATAATAACCCCCATGACAAACAAAGCGATGGCGATGTAAAGGATGGTTCCACCTATTGGTAGAATCCATTTTTGCTTCTTGTATTGGAACCAGTAATTAACTGCCCACATGACGAGCAGAAAACCAAAAAGACCGAATTTAAATATGTCAGAGATGGGGTCATGGACTGGGGGGCTAATATTTACTACAGAGAAAAACGCTAAAATACCGATAGCACCCAATAGGATCAAATTGACAACATGCACGACAATATTATAATAATGGTTATTCATTAAATCTCCTCCCCTTCCCAGCTGTACTAAACAAACAAGCGCCTAAAAAAATCCTTCGTATCCTGGTGAGTAAGTATATCTAATACATCATCTTTATCCATAAATTTTATGCTGCTAATTTCATCATCCTTTGGATTAAGCGAGTCTATATCTCCTAAAAATTCAACTAGAAACATAGTTGTTTCCTGTTTAGCGTATCCGAGTTTGACTTTAAGTTCATCCGGAAATTCAAAGCGGATTTTTTCAGGAAATTCTTTTATGATTTTATAGTCTGTTGATCCCGTCTCTTCTTGCAATTCCCGCAACAGTGCGTGATATAGCCCCTTATCTGTTTCTTCTACTCCACCTTTTATGAAGTCCCACTCCCCTTTGATATTCCGTTTTCCCTCTAAGGTATTTATATTCGACTTATGTACAATTAAAAATTTATTCCCCTGAAAAACAACTGCACCGACAGCCCGTCTGAGCATTTCTAGCACTCTCCTATTTGTCGATGGGATAAATCACCCTCTAGGACGATGTTACTTTCTTTACCGTTTACCTCGACGATCGTTAGACTTGTATCTTTGATATAAGGTGGTTCCCATAGCTTTTCTAAAGGATAGTCTTTGAAGAAAGCCAATAATGTTTTGATAACAATAGAATGAGAAACGATGAGAACATTTCCTTCCCTATTTTTCTCTTGAATAGAATTAATAGCTTGCAATACTCTCTTTTTAAGCTCATCAAAACTTTCACCATTTATTGATTTATATAGATGGGGAGTATGCCAAAATGAGTAAAATTCTTCGGGATACTTATCTTCTAGGGCAGAAAAAGTTTGACCCTCCCACTCCCCCATATTAATTTCTCTTAAATTATCTTCGGATATGATAGGAATCTCTCTTTCTCCTTTAATCAAGTAAGCCGTTGATACAGTTCTTCTACTTGGACTTGTATAAATTGCATCAAAGTGTATTTCTTTAAGCCTGCCTCCTAAAGATAAAGCATTACTTATCCCATTCTCAGTCAGTTGCGAATCGCACCATCCTTGCATTTTCTTTTGCGTATTCCATACAGTCTCACCATGTCTAGTAATATATAAAGTTAACAACTAATTACCCCACTTTCATGTTATTTTTAACCCTAGTAGAGCAAATGCATATCAATGTCGAATAGTTTCTTGATGGGTAGTTCGGCCGGCAAAGCACCCTTAGTAAAAAGAGTTTCAATTCGAAAAAGTCTCCCCCTTTATTCAAGTTCAATGTGTGCTTGTTGATTGTAACAATGTGGTTATTTACTCAAACCACTTCTACCTTGTGCACAGGTTCATCAAAGTAGAAAGTAATATGAAACTAATGTGGACCAATTACTTTTCCAACTATACTAATAGAAGTAGCTGCTCCACCATTTGTTGAGTAAAATTCAAATGACTTTTTAGAATCAGGTAATTCTGTTGTTGCAATTGTTCTCTTGCGAATTTATTCAAAAATTACTCCGTTTCAAATTTCATACCAGTTCATCTCATTTACCTGCCATAGGTCTTTCGGATTTCTTTATTTTTATAAATGAATACACACTTCTAAAAAAGTTGATGTACATAAGTAAAAGCAGTAGCAGCATGCCATATGCCTGTTTAGGGAAATGCTCAAACATAAAATCTTTCTGAGTAATTACAAAATAGTTTATCATTATTAGTAAAATCAAATTAAAAACTAAATAAACTAGTATCTTTTTGTCTTTAAATAGGAATGCAAATAACAATGTTAATACTGCTAAGAGTGTAAATAACTGCAAAAAATTGAAAACAAAATCAGCAAATGCCATATTTACTCCTCCTACCCTTCACTCCCAATAAAAAACTTCCTTATACATCTCTTTAATACGTTCCCAAGAGAAAAAAAGTTCCAATATTCAGCACAGAACCATAAAAAAATAGAGCTACTTTTAATTCACTCTTCTTTGAGTGTGAAAGTTGTTCTAGGAATTATATCGCGATTTGGAAGAAATTGATTTCTCTTATTCTATTTAGGAACAAAAAGATATTTGTTTCTAATATTTGAATATTCAGCAAAGTAGTATACAATGAAAGCAAGAAACAATCTAAAAGGCGGTGGATGTTTTGTTCGTTCTCATTATTCTCGGAATATCAATATTAGTAACCGTTTTCGGAGTAGTATACGATTATTTGGTTCGCAAAAGCTTCACTGAGGCAAAAAGAGGTCCTGCCAATCAAAACGACGGACGAGTAAAGGTTGATGTAGCAACAAACCAAGCTGTAAATACGATGAACATGCCACAGTAGATGACGCAAACGTCACACTTTTTTTGTCCTAGAAATAAAATCACAGTAAGTTATATCCTCAATCCACAACAGATCAGTAGTCCATTGAATGAAAAATGATTGCTACAATTCATATCCAATGCAGGTTTTCAAAGGGTATTTTCTAACTACTTTTAATATAATAAAGTACTTTATTAAACTACTTGCCGCATTAGTTTAGAAAAGTTGTCCCCAAGCTATTCTGTTTTACTAAGACGGCACGATAGCCCTGCTTAACAATTTCTTAATTTATTATTCCTCTTCCTCTCTATATATTCTAATTGTCTTGCCGTTTTTAACCTTAGCCCATTGTTCAATCTTGTCCTCTTCATTCAAGTATAATCGGTATTGTAAATCGCTTTGCTTATCATCTAACCGTTTCACGAGATACGTTCTTGTTGGCGCCTTCAATGTGCCATGTGATTGTCTATCCAGTACTTTAACCTCAAAACCTAATTTCAACTCGATTTGCTGAATTTCCTTAGATTTTTCATTCGAGTCCCAGATACAAAACCCTGCCACAACGAGAAGTACTATTCCTATGCCAATAAACGTAATCCACTTTATAGGACTCCTTCTTTTTTTCATCCCTTTACCTCTCCTTTCTTACGCGATAAATCAACAAGAAATCCCCTTTTCACATAATTTGTTTAATGCATTAGCTTGCTGCTTAAATCCAAAAAGATAAAAAGCTTTACCCCCTCTTGAAGTAAAGCACCCCTATCTTATTCAGTAGCATTGGAAGAAGTCAATTTCATATATTCCTCCGCATCTTTCACACATAATGCCATACCTTTTTCCCAGAATTCCTCTGAAGTAATGTCTTCCCCTAAATGTTTCATCACTAAATCCTCTGCAATCATGCTTCCTGAGTCTCGAAGTAAGTTCAGATAATCTTTTTCAAACTCTTTTCCTTTCTCCTTTGCCTTCGCAAAGATACTTAAAGCAAATAAGTACCCAAAAGTATATGGAAAATTATAAAAAGGAGATTTCGTCATATAATAATGAGGGGTCCACACCCAAGAGTAATTGGAAGGTTGCTCTAGTGATCCATTATATGATTCATATATTGCATCTTCCATTAACTGATTTAGACGACTTGATGAGACAATGCCTTCTTTACGTTCTTCATAAAACCTCTGCTCAAATAAAAATCTCGAATGAATGTTCATAAAGTTCATGACACTACGTTTTAATTTTTCATCTAATATAATCAATTTCTCTTCTTTCGACTTTGCCTTTTTCAGTGCGGCATCAAAAATAATCATTTCTGAAAAGGTTGAAGCAGTTTCAGCCATACTCATGGGATAACTTTTATTCAACCCATTAACAGACTTCATCGCATAGTTATGGAAAGCATGACCCAATTCATGAACAAGCGTTAACACATTTAATAAAGTACCCCCAAATGTCATAAAAACTCTTGATTCTCCTGTAAGTGGAAAACCAGCACAAAACGGAACTGCGGATTTATTAGCGCGGTCTTCAGCTTCGATCCAAGCTTCGTGAAAAGCCTGCTTAACGAAAGCTTCTAATTCAGGTCCAAACTGAGTAAAATGGTTTATAATTAGTTCAGCCGCTTCGTCATATCCTATCTTTTTCACACTATTATTAATGGGTGCCCAAAAGTTATAAGCTTTCATGCTCGAATTACCCATCATTTCTGCTTTTCGATTCAAGTAATTGGAGAAGGGCTTTTTGTATTTACTAACCACTGACCACATAGCATTCATTGTTTCTTCCTTCAATCTGTTCTCTTTTAAAGGCACTTCTAAAACGCTTTTTACTCCAGACTTTTTATATACTTGTAAACGGAAGCCAGCAATATGATTTAATATTTTCGCAAATAACTCTTCTTTTTCTTTCCATATAGATTCTAAAGCATGATGAGATTCCTTTCGTACTTCTTCATTAGGGTGAGAACGTAAGTTAATTGCTTGTCCTACTGACAGATTTTTTTCTTCTCCTTCCACTTGAACTTTTACGTTAATACTACCAACTAATGCAGTGTAAAAATGACCCCAAGCATGATATCCATCAGCCATTAAATCAGCTATTAGATTTTGCTCTTCATCTGCTAAATGCATAACTGTATTTTCACGCCACTCATTTAATATAAATCTATAATCCTCTAATTCTTTGGCTTCTATTAAACCTTCCCATATATCCTGCTTTGTATTTGCTAGTACCTTTTTCACTTTAGATATTTCTTTCTCAAAACGAGAAACTAATTGAGCTACTTTACCTCGTAGTGATGCAACTTCTTGATCTTTTGTATTTTCTGCAAAAAGACAAGTGATAAATGAATTTGCCTGTGACAAGTGGATACGAAATTCTCCAATATCTTCTACTATTTTTAACAAGTTAGCTGCTTCATTTGTTGCTAATGGTGTAGTGAATGAGTTAACACATCGTTGTAAATCTTGTACAAGTATTTCTAATCGCTTTAAATGAATTAAAAATTCATCAGATTTGCTTCCCCCCTGAAAAATCTCATCCAAATTCCAATTTTTTTGATACCCCGTTTTCTCCATCTTTTACCTCCCTGAGTTATATATAACACTTTCACAGAACATACATTCCCACTATACCATATAGTTGAATATTAGGGGGCACTCAGAAAGAATATTCAGAAAGTATTTTCGAAAACAAAGGTTGTACCGCGTTAACTTACATCACAATACTTGACTAAAGAAATTTGTTAACTTGTTTCACAATCTCATCCTTACTGTTTTCCAATGATTTAGAATAGCCAAAACACTCTCTAAATAACTTCCTACCTATATACTTATGGAAATTATGATATCTGTCTTGGTAATACTCCTTCCAATAGCTAATCATTCTGTTATAACTTTTGCAAAACGATTCAATATTTTCAAGACAAAATCTCTTAATCCGTTCTATATCCTGTACTTTTAACAAGTCATAAGTCATTTCTACTATTTCTACAACATATTCATCACAAATTTTCACAATATAAGGAATAGCCCAATCCTCATAATCCATCTGTAGCAAGTAATGCATATGCTTTTGACGAACAAATCCATCACAACTTCTGGAATAAATACAATGCAAAATCATTTTTTGCCGGGTACTTAAATTGTCGATAGCCTCATCTGAAATCTCACTATAGTAGATGCGATAAGGAAACCTAATTAAAGTATTATCTTGATAATATTGAATATTTTCCTCTGACACATCAATCTTGGTATGATCAAAATTTTCATGGAGAATCATGCCAACTGTTATAGACACATCATCTCTTAAATAATTTGGAAATCCTTCTTTAAACATTCAATCAAATCCTTGCTTTGCGTAATATTAAAATTTAGTTTGTGTGTACAATAACCCTATCTTTGAATCTTCTAAAACACACGATAAACGCGACAGCAATATTTATAAGACCACTCACTATTGCAATCCAGAAAAAAATTCTGCCACCTATTGTTGAAGAATTATTAATAAAGCCACTAAGTAATAGTATGATACAACCGATTAATCCCCAAAAACCAATTGACAATTTTGGTTTATTTCTTATTAGAGATAAAAACCAACTATACTCAATATGTAGAGTACGCTAACCATCATAATAGTAGGAAAAAGTGGTTGAAATTTCGCTGCATAAACAAAATAATCTAGTTGACTAATATCACTACCTCTTGTAATTTCAATATTAAATAATTTGGTAAATGGTGTTGAATACCCCCATTCCAAAGAATCATAGCTTATAGCACTACCTTCATACCTGGCTATTAATGTTGACAACAATAAAGTAAAGATTCCAACGATGAGTTGCAATACATATTTAAACAACTTTCTTCCTCCTCAAGCAGTTCTTACATTTTCTTAGTAAACATACAATATTGAATTGAAACAACCAAATTAAATATTTTTTTAAGTTTCGTGGGAATAAAGTTCTTGTCCAATTAATTAAACTAGGGGGAATAATAAATGAGTAGAGATCCAGCGGGCTTTTTTATAAGGGTAGCTGCTTTTATTATAGATTATTTCTTTATATCTACAATTTGTGGAGTATTTATTTACTTCATCTACAAGGTATACCCTATTAATCCGACCAGTGAATTGACTTGGAGATTACTTTATATTTCTTACTTAACGATGACACCTGTACTTTGGAGCGGATATGTTATCGGAAAAAGGATATGTAACATTAAAATTAAGCGTTATAAAAATGATAAAAACGTAACTATTTTTAATATGTTTTTAAGAGAAGTAATAGGTAAACATATCCTTGCCTTGGCTACTTTTGGAATGTCAGGAATTGCAAGTATATTTATGGTTGTACTTCTAAAAGATAAGAGAGCAATTCATGATATCATTGGCGGTACCTATGTGGAGAAAAAATAATTTTATAATTTCATTATCTTTTCTTCTTCAACTAACTTATCATACGCGTTTTAATGCTAAATTAGATGCCTAAGCCGTTCAGCATTCTTAACTGAATCTTATGCCACTTTCAATCTTAAGGTATATGGATCTGACTGACGTTTTGGAGAAGACCGTAATAATAATAGGCTTTTCCATCTTGATTAAAGGCAGTTGCATTTAAGTTCGCTATATGAAAATAAAAAAGAGATACTCCCCCCTTTTTATCACTGGTTTTCTTTCCCCATAAGGAACTACACCAGCCTCTATGTAAACAACTTCCTCATTATTAGAGATGACACTTAATAATGTAGTCGCGTCATTTTCTCTAGTAAAGCTAAAACTGCCTACAGCTTGAATTTCATCCGCTCTGAAAGGATCATTAGTAGACACTCAGCTGTGGTGTAATAAACTATACCTCTCGGTTTATACCGTTTGAAATCTCTCCTCACTATCATTCTAAAAAAAATAATATATTTACCTGTATCAATAGCGCTTTCATCTCTTCACCGCCTATTTATTACTTTCATTATTTAATTCTAGAACTATCCTTAATTTCTTGCTTGTTGAATAATATACTTTATTAGTTTAAGTGAACTTTTTCCCTTTTAAGAAAAAATTTTCAAAAAATCATTAAAGTTGCTTATTGATCTAAACAGCTTCTATAGTCCAATGAGGAATCATTTTTAATCAAGCAAGTTATTGATTCAATAATAATGTCCGGTCTATCAATATGAATAGAATGACTTGCCCCGTGTGCTATTATTAATCTACTGTTTTCAGAAAGTTTCCCTTGGCTCATAATTAATTCTTGCCATTTTTCTTCAAAAATCTTTATCTCCGATTCTGGTAAACCATCTTCTATTCCCAGCATAATACTATGTTCTTTATCACGACCTATTACAATTAAAGGTACATTAGGAAATTCTCCTAAGTTCTTTATAGTATCTGCATCCTTTTTCCAATTGCTAATTTCAGAATGCATTGCTTTATATAATGAAGGGTTTACCTGAAAATCTAATAATCGTTGTTGAATATCAAATGGAAGTAATTTTTGCTTATTTGTAAGAGTAGGTTTAATTATTTCGCGTAATTTTTCTTCATTCATTTGAGAATAAGCACGACAATTTTCCATCCAAATTTCGTCACTCGAGTCTTCATTTAATACTGGTGTATCCAACTTGTCTAAAACCTTTAAATTCACAGAAGTTGAATCTACTAATACTACTCCTGCTACCTTTTTAGGATGTTCTTTCACAAAGTGCTGAACGCATAAACCGCCATATGAATGACCAACTATTAATACAGATTCATATATTTCGAGTTGAAATAACAACTCATTTAATTCGTTTACGATCGCCTGTGTATTACGGTCTTCGTTTAGAATTTCACTCTCACCAAGTCCAGGTCTATGAAACAATACAACACGATTAGAATTGCTTAACGGCTCTATCACATCATACCACTCATCAAATGAACACCCCATCCCCGTGAGGATAATTATAGGTGTACCATTTTTCCCCTTTTGAAGAATCTCCATCTTCTTATGATTAATTGTTAAAATTTCACGAATATTACTCACCCTTTACTTGTATTTAACTAAACTACTTCTTTAAGAGAAATTGTACATTCTTCAAGCAAATTAGCTTAAGTATCTATAACTATCAATGTGTTGGTTTGATGTGGGTACTAAAAAGCCGATTGATTTTATCCAAACCAATCGACTAAAAAAACACTTTATATTCTCAAAACACAATCATTGTTTTACAGTTCGACACTATTTGCTCGTGCAGTTTGTCTTGCATGTATTTTTTTCATGGCAAATCTTGCTATTGGCTGCGCAATCAACAACTCAATCCAAAATGCTATACCAAAATTTCTAAACCAGCTGAAAAAGAAGTTCTGAAATGGTTCTAGACCTATTTGTCTCGTACCAACCCAAGTTCCAATAATTGTAAGGAAGATAGATAAGACTGTAACATTCAGTAAAGTATTCAATAATATTCTGGCATTAAAACCATCAGAATGTCCTACGAATCTTGGCATCACTTTACCCACTATCGGTCTGGCAACCAATCTTACTAACAATACAACAACTATCCACATAAAGGGAATAATCTTGAGTGTTTCTAAATAATTTTCTTTACTGAAACCACGTTCCATGCCCATAATAATCGGTGCAATCGTATTTACTGAAATGATGGAAATCAGCAATAAAAACACTAAACCTTCTTTTGCATTTTGTGGCAGTCGATCTTCTTTATACATATTTTTCCCTCCGAAATTAAAATTTCAGATGGTAGACGTATCATGCGACATATATTTTTGGTTCAGTAAAACTAATACCAATATCTCTACATACTGATTTAATTATTATAACAAATTCTAAAACAAAGAAAAGATTCTAATATATTGGAAACTGGAAAGCTTACTTTTCTTCCATTACCTCCTTAATAATTTCCGATAGAATATCTGCTGTTCTATACTCTTCTTCTAATGTATTTTTTATTCCACTATTTTTAAGAATAATTCCCTCTGATAAACCGGGATATTTTTGTTCCATCTTGTTATGGATTAGTTCAGCAAATGCTAGATTTGCTTTATGGTTTTTACTTGAAACGGGACATAGCTACCTTCGTATGCTCTTTTCCATTAAGCATAATCGTACTATCTTTTCGAGGCTTACATAGTTGTGCCATCAATGTTATCCAATGTAAAATGATATACTGTTGCCCAACCTTTTCCTTGTTTAAGCCCATTTTTATCTTTAGCTAGTTGGAGAACATCCAAGCTATCCAATTTGATCTCATCGTATTGAATTGTAGGAACCGGAGATTGCTTGAACGATTTAAACACGTTAACTTTCTTTTGAGATATCAATTAGTAAATGCTCATCTATACCTTAAGCCATAAATTGTACAAACCAATTAAAGCGTTTCCCTGCTTCTCACCTTGAGCCACCCATCGTTTCATCTACACTATTTACGCTTGTAAGTGCTGCATTTACATTCCATTCTTGGGCAAGTTGAAATCCGCTATTTATTGCTTCTTTAAGTGTTGTTTCATTATCTGCAGCGTGTATTTCATAACTATTCAAATTGACAATAGCCAAAAAAATAACGAACAAACAAGAAATTTTTTTGAAGAAATTCAAAAGGAGCACCGTCCTATAACTAAAATGACATAATAACTGTCTAGTTAGAATGGTGTAAATACCTCAATATATTCTCTTTTAAATGTGTTGCCTTATCCTTGTTTGAGTGCTCACTTATGAAATTTTAAATGTTGGAAGGCTGCCATTTTATTACTTATGCAGCAATAGACTTAAAATGTTCAAAAGTGATTGTCATATAAGAATGATATAATGGAATTTCGATAATCAATTAGGTTATATTAGTTTAAGTGTATTAATAAGGAGCTATAAAATATAATGAATAAGCAATCGCAAAAGACATTATGGGCGCAAGTAGTTAAAACAGGGATCATTAAGTCAAATCTAATTCCGATGGTCGCAGGATTAATGCTTGCTTTGTATACGTATCAATACAGTTTTGTAGATAATATTTGGAATATAATTTTTGCATTTTTAGGGACTGCAGCGGTTATTGCAGCGGCTGGTTCGTTCAATAACATTTACGATCGGGATATTGATGCCATAATGGCCCGTACAAAAGTTCGCCCGACTGTTACAGGTGCCATATCGATTAAGAAAGTTTTAATAGTCGCAATCTTGTTATTAGTAGTTGGTTTAATATTATTGTATCTAGCTTCTCCGTTAGCTTCTTTCCTTGGATTTTTAGGGGTATTTTTCTACGTAGTCCCTTATACCATGTGGACAAAACGTCATACCGTTTGGAATACGGAAGTTGGAAGTATCTCCGGTGCAATGCCGCCTTTAATCGGTTGGGCAGCAGTTGCTCCAGATATTTGGCATCCTGCGTGCTGGGCATTATTTTTAATAATGGTCATTTGGCAGATGCCTCACTTTTATGCGATTGCTATTCGTAAGAAAGATGATTATGCTGCAGCAAAAATTCCGATGCTTCCTGTTGTAAAAGATCGAAAACGGACCTATATCCAAACTAATTTCTATTTAATTTTATTAGTGCTATCTAGCTTTTTATTTTTGCCGTTAAGTTTAGGTCTCACTTTGGTTTCGCTCGTTTTGGGTCTATTTTGGTTGGGCTTAAGCTTATTCGGCACGCGGAAAATGGATATGAAAGACTGGTCCAATAAAATGTTTATATTTTCCTTAGTGCATATGATGGTTATTTACTTTACGGTAATTATTTACTCCACAATCGGCCTAATTTTACAAGCATTTTAATGACAGGTAAAATAGATGAACGAAGTGGTGAGTTTGTTTAACTAGTTGAGAAGAAGAGAACCTCTCTACCTTGGGGTAGATTGTGTTCCTCCCCTCTCACTGAAACCCCTAAATCCTCTTAAAGTTTTGGGCAAATATAGGTCGTCGAACCTTTTTTGAATAATTGATCAATATTTGAATGAAGGGTTTTCTTTGATATGAAGAAGGATTTCCCCTAAATCCACTGGATGTAAGGAGTTTGTATCATAGAAAAAGCACTTATCTATTCTTTTACTTTCAAATTCATGCACCAATTCCAAACATCTCTCACCCATCTGATGTTCTTTTATCCTTAAAGTATCCCTTCTTAACAGTTCCTCTTTATCAACCTATAAAATAACATATCGAATTTCTACATTTTGAACCTCAGCAATAATCCTTTGAGAAAGTTTTTCTACTTCCTCTGGAAAAGCAACGTAATCAATGATTACATTCTTATTCGCCTTTACAAAATTGATACTTAAATCAGCTATATTTTCCCAAACTAACGCAAGGGATTCTTCACTTTTCCAAGGTGGAAGGTATCCACCCACAACCATATGATTAATTGAATCCCCTTCAATATATGCACTTTGAACAAACTGTTCAGCAAGACTCTTTGCAGTTGTTGACTTTCCAACTCCTGCAGGTCCCGAGATAATATAAATTTTATTCATTGTTTCCACCTTTTTATATGTAATAATTTATTGCAATGTTGTAACCACGAAGCCCTTCTTAAGCTTATGAGGAGTTTTTTCTTTCTTTTTTCTGTTTCCTCCGGTGAACAAAACGCCATATATTAAAAATCGTCCAAAACACTAATAAAGGGATAAATTGATAATTTTTTTCACTATAAAATATTAAGATACTTCCTAAGATAAACGTTGGAATAGCCAAATAAAGATAGACTCTTACTTCTTTATTTTTAAAACTTAAATCAAATCGTTCACTCATAGATAACACCTCGATTATAAATACCAAACACCTTATATAACTTTAATACGTTTCAATTTGCTATAAGTTCCAATATTCAGATAAAAATTAAAACTAATAACTTTATATACTGTTTTTAAACACCTTACCAAGCGAAACTGAGTAATCAAATATCAACCGAACTTTACATTCATTTATGAATGCTAATTTTTTTCAGAGATACTGCACAGGAAGTAACAAGAGGATGTAATTTTGGAGGATAATCATCAGAGGAATTCCTCTATTGTCGAATTAAAAATATGATATAAAAAATGCTCAGAATTTTTCTCTGAGCATTTTCCTTTGTTTACAGTCCGTTATCTCTCCCAAAGTTCAATCAGTCGTCCTTCAGGATCTTTAATCCAAACAAATTTTCCATATTCACTAATCTCTTTTTCCTTTTCAAGAGGTACACCAATTTTTTCAAGATGCTCAATAGCCTCGTCTATATTCTGTACTTCAAAATTCAACATCACTTGCTGTTCTGCTGGAAAATAAGCATCATCTTCGGTAAAAAAAGAAAAGATTGTTTCGTTTCCTGGTTCAGGTTTTATAATAGTTCCATTCCAATTATCTATTTCAATTTGCAACACTTCACTATACCATTTTTTCACAGCTTCAAGATTTCTCGTTCTCCAAAATATTCCTCCGAAACCTTTTATCATCGTCTCAAGCTCCTGTCTATCTATAATTTTTTATTCAACTATTAATTCGATATCAGTTCCTAATATCCTCCTTATTGCACTGTCTTGTAACGTACAATGCTCAAGTTGCAGAACTGAATGTAAGATGTGATTCTTAATCCCAACAGTTGAAAATTACTCCACCGATTGTACGGGGTTTCCAATAGGCTGCTTGTCTCAACTCAACTTCCTCTAAATCATGCCCTTTATTGGAGAATGGTAAATCTAATTCCTTTTTTGTAAGGACAGTATAATATTCTCCGAAGCCTTTCGTTAATGCTGGCAAATCCGTAAAATCTATCATAATATTTTCCCATTTATTAGTGAAGGCAAGATAGGGGTAGTATTCATTTATAAGGATATAAAATAAATCTCCCTTCAGCCGAATATGAACTTTAAAGTAATTATGCGGATAGAGAGGACCCTCAAACTTAAGAATTTCTCCTTTAGCCTCTCTCATTACTTCATAACAAATTTTTTGGAATTGGTGTCCGTCTATCTTTTCCTCCATATTATCTATAAATCCTGTAATGCCTTTGGGGAGTATCAATAAAATCACCTTTCTAGCTTTATTTATGCAACAATTACTGTCTTAGCATATTTCCCCTACCTCCATTTAACGCAAAATCATATCCATTGCTTTCATTAAATCACCATCATGCTTAATTTTATATCCTTTACTACTTCTTTGTGGAAATACAATTACATGTTCTTCAACGAACAGATACATTTCGTCTTCTTTATTCGATGTTGATACAATCCTATATTGTGCATCAAGTGGAGAATAAGATTCACCTGTTCTTTTTAAATTCAATTCTTTTATTAATACTTGAATTTCTTTTTGATCTTCTTTCGTCGTATGTAACTCTGTAAAATTTAAATGATCGATTTTCTCTATTCTTAGTTTTGTTACACCGCTAAAAAACTCACCGGACAAGGCATCTTCTATTTGTAAGTTATTTGATAGTTGAATACTTATTATCGCTATCAGAATTAATAGTAATGCTGTTCCAATAACGAATACTTTTTTAGATTTTTTCATGCTTCTCCCCTCGTTGGTCATCCATTTATTGAAGAAAAACTATTTCATAGAATAAAACCTAAACAAGTATTTTTTACAATCAAACCAGCCACCAGTTAATCTTAAAAACACTTTTAAAAGGTATTAAGTCAGTAAAGGTTTAATATGTAATAACCCCATATCAACAGATGTCTCTACGTAACCAATTATTTGATCTAAAGTAAAAACATCAAGTTTTTCATTCACTACTTCCTTGTCATATTCCATATCGCCTAATACATAAGGGATAAACTTATCAACATCTTCCGACTTAACCTCTTCCAAGTCCAAGATTGCAGGTAAATTACTTAGTGCTACTTTCAAATCATTCTTGAAACCGTAATATTCCAACAATTTTCCGTTCAGTAATCGGAAATCATTATGGTAAAGATTCAGTATTTCTTTATTTTCTTCCATCCTGTTTTTCAACCAAGGTAGATAGAAACCTTTCAGCCATATATCATCAGCAATTAAATGCGAAAAATATCCTAAAATATATGGATTTTCTACATGAGAACTATATTTATGCAAAAATCTTATAATCCACGCTTCTTGAATAATCATGTGCCTCACCTTTAAAAAAATGGGATATGTCTTTAGTGTTAACAGCATCTGCTGCAATGCCGCCAAGTAAAAAAGTTGGACGATCTTCTATATTTAGACTCTCTGCAATTCTATTAGCTATAACTAAGTGCATTATCCTTGAACCCAATACCCACTCACCCTTTTGTAATTACTGTGCTATTTGTCTGTCCTTCGTAATTCATCTGCCTTTTTGTAAAAGAAAATTGATTCTAAATACAATTAGTATGTGCAAAATACTATGTTAATGAAGTGCCACATTCATCACAAAAATTAGCATCATTTGAATTTACTTGTTTGCAACTACTACAAATCCGACCTATTTTTTCTCCACATTCATTACAAAACTTTGCGTTAACAGCGTTTTGCTGATTACAGTGCGGACATGCAAAAGTATCTGTCGAGGCACTTTTCAACTGTAGTGCATTAGAAATTTCTTTCATTCGGGAAGTAGTTTCTTTGGCCAAATAGTTAAATGTATCCTTTGCTACCGGAGCATATTCTCTGCTTTGATACTTCGCAATAGAACCACCAAAACCTAAACCCGATAGTACAAATCCTATAAATAGAAGCGGGATAGCTACAAAAAATAGCCAAAAATATTTAGGTTCCTCAAATCCTTCTAATGTAAAAAAATCTATGAAAGCCACAAGCATCATAGATACCCCTACCATTAGAATTAAAGGTCCCAGAAAACGGAAGATTGAACGTGTTTTTCTGTGTTGCTCAGTTATAAACTTTTCTTGGCCCATTATTACTATCCTCCTTTTTAATAACTCTTAATTGCATATGTTTATATGATTCTTTAAGTTTCAAGTAGGAATTTTTGTATCATCTTAACTTAACCTATTAAAATATTGTTATAGAAATTGATACCACATAAAAATTAAGATTTTTTCGTTTATTGGTCTTTTTTTATGTACTTCTTCAACCACTCCGCTCCCTTAACTATTCTTGTAAATGCTAAGAATCCTTTATTTGTATTTAAAAATGCTAATGAAATAATTTTCTTCAGGAAAATCACCTTGATACTCAAAACCATTATGCCGATAGAAACTTTTTAACTTTTCATTTCCTGCCCAACAATCTAAATAAATTGCTTTATTACCTTCCTTTGCATAAGAACAAGCATACTCAAGCTTTTTTAAAATTCCTGCTTACTTTGATTGTTTACAATAAAGGGTTCCTTACTTAGCATTACAATTCAAATTCTCTAGTTACTCATCTGTTTCATTAAAAGGATAAACATACATATCAACGTCTAAAAACGCATTTATTTCTGCAGCAAACCTGCTAAATTCTGGATAAATCACTAATCCGGGAGTAAATCCGTTGTAAATCTGTATAACTAATTCTAGATGTACGTTTAGATTAAGTTCTTCTTTTAATTGATTGATGATATCTGTCTTTGATTCGAATACTTCCAAAAGGGGACGTAGTACTTCATCAGTATTAGGTGTCTCTTTGGTTTCTATTTCAAAATGCCAAGCAGTATATGAACGTAAAAAATGATTTATTGGATGGTTAGGTACTGCGCGTTCTCCTACTTTCCAAGTTTTTGTAGGTTGCACACCAAGCCTTTCCGTGACGACATCTAATGGAAAATCATCATTTCCTGTAAATATTATATATGCATATAGCGATGTTCTCTCCATGTATACCTCCTGCAATTTTGAGTATTATCTTATTATTTAAAGTATTATAAACACAGCCAATAATGCAGTAATATCAAGTCGTTAATCATTCGAAGAGCCCAGTTAAGTGGAAGATTAAGAAGTTTAAGTTAATAAAATAGCACATCTAAATGATGACCCTCACTAAATCAAGCACGAGATGTTTGAATACAGATCTGCTCGAAACATTATTCACTGTGAACGCAATTCTTTGATGGTATAGTCATTCTCCTCTCCCATTAGTAAATGGTATCATTAAATCGATGACCACATCCTCTTTACCATCGTGCCACGAAAGAACTTTACCATTTCCCTGACCATCCCATAAAAACTTAGTTTTTATTTGAAACACCCCTCCACAATACCATTTTATAGAAATTTATATTTATAAATAAACAATAACTCATTTCTTTCTAATACGATGATGTAAGTTCCTAGCCAAGGGCGGGATACTCGCCAAGCAATGAAGTTAAGCAACAGTTAGCACAACTACAATTAACTAATCCAAGTCATTTTCACTTTATTGGTTTCCCATTTATTGTCCTTATAATGAACTTTCCCTTTTACTCCAACTGCTCCTAAACCCGAACGGTACTTGGAACCCTCAAAAAAGATTTCCTTGTTGAACTTAATATCAAATTTTTCTATTCTAAGAAGCACGCCATCCAAACTCATCGTATCTGAATTATATAGTCCTTTTTCTTTTATTTGTTCAAGTGTAGCGGCCATTACTTCCACTTTATATTTTTCCTTAAAGTAACTTAAGATTTCTTCTTTATCATTTTCATTAGAGTTTTCGAAATTACTCATATCAATAGCTATATATTCCATATCACTGCTTAATGCTTCATCCTGCTCCATTATGGAGTCCAGTGCAACACTATATATTTCCCCTAAATTCTCCCTTGGCTCAATTCCGATATTACAAGCAGAAAGCATTAGCGCTAGAACAAGAAGAATACTAAAATGGTTAGTCTTCAAAATTCCCCCTCCTTTACTGAATAGACGGTTTTAATTATTATTCCGTTTCATATAAACTTGTTCTTGTAATAAACTGCCCCATTATTTCATTAATAAAAAAAGCTTTACTCCTTCTGAAAGTAAAGCATTCGTTAGCTGAAGAACAATTAAACCTTGGCCGTAATCGTTTTAAATATGCCGATTCCCGTAAGTTTCAATGTCATTTTTTCATTTGTTGAAAGATGTTTTTCAACAAAAACAGATAAATTGTCCACCTTAATTTCTTGATATTTATGCGAATCTTTTGGCTTGCCTAGATGAGTCATTAAATCTTGGATAGGAGGAGCACAGCAACCATTAACTTGAATAGATTTTACTGTAATATGATCACCTTTTGACTGAAGCCAATTTTTCACTTTTGTATCTAACTCTACATGCATCAAGATCACTCTCTTTCACCTATTTTTTATTTCAATTAGAAAAAAGACTAAACTCCTTCTTGAATTAAAGTATCCGTTAGCTTAATAAGTTGCGTCTTTTTCTCCTTCAGATATAATACGTTTCCTCAGGTCTTTTGGTGTAATATCGTAACCTGTTGCTGTTTTTCCACTCCAATTAACTCCAGCATATAATCTATCTGCTTCGAGACCAATTAACCATTTGTTAAGAAAATCATTTAATGTGATTTCATGTCCTTGAAAATTACGATATTCAGGTACATTTCTTAGAATTTTTTCGGCTCTAGTTTTTAATGACCAGAACGGCATTACCGTTTCGCCATTATAATTTGTGAAAGAGGGAAAGCCTTGCTCATCTTTTATTGTCCATACTTTTCGATAGTCTAATACTTCCCTTATAAAAGCATGATATTGGGCTGATGATTGACTCATTTAAATACCTCATAAACAATTATTTTTGTCTACTGCATTAGCATTCATTGTTCTTATTCTATAAAACACACCATTACTTGTAGAGGTCATGGAGTTATTCTGTTTCTTCTTTTGGGTTGCGTCTGCCGATTAAAAATCCTAAAATAAGTCCTGTTAAAAGCAAGCTATATCCATCTGCAGAAAAATCCTTCGTAAAAATTCCCCATATAAACCAGCCCACCAAAGAACCCAATATTAAATAAAATAGATATTTCACTTTCCTACCTCCTCAATTTGCTAAAAGGATAAATTGCTGAATCCGGCAAACATTCAAAACCAGTCCGTCTTGCCAATAAAAAGCTTTGCTAGCTAGAAAGAAGAGCTTATTTCTGCTTACTCTCCTCCTAAAACCTAATGAATAGTCTATCTATTATGAAGAAGATGGTTGCATAAGCAAATGAAATAAGTAATGCGGTGACTAAAAGATCAAAAGCTGTTAAAGAGAAAATGAAAGCACAAACTAAGGCACATCCTAGATGCTTTAAATAAGACAAACCGATATTCTTATTTGAGCTAAATAATTCAATTGCTAACGAAGAAAGAACACCAATTATAAAAAGAACAGGAACTGTTATAATGCTCACTGCCAATCCTTTAATAAAATATGAATCAGAAACATTATGAAAAAATATTGGCACAATGAAATAACCAATTATGGAAGAGAAAAATGCTGCAAATAGTTTTCGGTCAAGCATATTCACATGGATACCTCCAAAAATGAGCTTGTTTGTTGGTTTTGTACTATTTTTTATAACCTAAAACTTCACTTTCAACTTCTTCCATTGGCCACACTCCAAAATCTCTACTATCCGTCCCTCTCCCCCACTAAAACAAAAATTGTATTTTCTTTTAACTCTACGGGATCCATATTATAGTCTTCAGGCGATTCAGGGTAACGCTCATAGACAGCAGCAGGTGTTTTATAGAAAATCACATCTCCGCGATCTATATCCCGATAAGCAAGGTTCACGACCAATTCACTATGAGCCGAGGTATCATAATCATGACTTCCTCTGTCCATGGCATCCGAACGCCATTCCAATAAAAATGACTTTTCATCAGGTTCTACCAATTCAACTTCTAGTTTAGTATTGGTATCTGTAATCGCTTCCACTTCGTTTGAAGCATCATCTGATCAACACGCAGTTAGTAATACAGCGAACCCGATTTAAAAAGTATTTTTTTACACTGTCATTTCCTTTACTTATATTTATTTAGGAGATGTTTTTTTTTTGGTCGATTACGTCTTAGAACCTCATCCACTGCCCAAAAGAAGAATGAAGTCATAATTCCAGCAATGAAATTTATTTTCCCTTCTCCTAGCCAATAGTTCTCATAGTTAGAAAATAGGTCACTTGATAAAAATATAAAGCCATAGACAAATGTGTAAAGCATCCCAAAAAATAAATGAATGAACAGTGCTACACATACTCTTGTAAATCCTTTGAATCCTTTGGTTAAATAATCAGACAAAAAGGTTACCTGAACACCATAAACTAATATAAAAGGTGAAAATAGTAAGCTATACATCCCAATCATAGGTATCAATTCAAATGGTCTTTCCCATTCACCAAAAACAAAAATCAAAATGAAAGTAATCGACAAAATTGTGGCAAAGAAAAAAGTCAGTGCTTTCCTTTTAATCAACCACTTCCCCCCTTTCTATATGAGTCCCCAAACCCCATACAGCCAATGCACTTCGTATTCTCACACTTCCTTGTCACCATCTTTTCTCTTTTTACTTAGACCGGTGATACATAATAATACGTTTTCCAATCTTCGTAAGTTTCAACATTCAGTCTTTTCAAAATAGCGGTGACCAGTCTCAAGAACTCAATGATAATATAAAACTACCTATTTGAAGAACTCAGATTCTTTATTTAGGTATCTCCTACAAATATATATTTTAATTTCATGTCATTCTCAAATGACATATGAACTAATTCTGTTCTTTCATCCTTTGGATTAGAAATATAATAACTTATATCCATGCCATCCGTATTTTTAATTTCCAAATATCCCTATTTTATTAACTACTTCTATGTTTTAAATAGTTATAAATAATACTGAAAACCATAATACTCATGATTGGAATATAAAACCGAAGGGGGTAGTTAGGTATAAATATAGTAAATGAAAGTAGTATTGCTACTTTTATGGTTCTAAAATTCTTTTCTTTATAAGAGAGCTCATTGTATTTTTTCATTAGCTAATTCACTCCTCTATAGATAATCTGCTACATGAAACTTTAATAGAAAAGACATTTTATATAAAATGATTTTTGGAACTCTAAAATGCTTTACTCCTTCTTGAAGTAAAGCACCCGTTAGTTGAAGTACAATGTTTCACAAATTGATAACTTCCTTGGAATTCAATACAACAGTAAGGTTCTAAAGCCAAAGTCTTTTTAGTTAAATCTACCTTTTAAATCCACCTTCTGAATGAATAATCTGACCTGTAATCCAATCTGCCTCATCGCTCACTAGAAATTTAATAGTTTTTGCAACATCTCTCGGTTTTCCTATTCTACCGAAAGGAAACATCGGTATTAATTCATTTTTTATTTTTTCTGTCATCCAACCTGTATCAGTTGGACCTGGATTTAATGCATTAACCGTTATTCCTAAAGGGGCTAGTTCAGCCGACAATGTAATAGTTAAAGCATCAACTGCTCCTTTTGTTGTTGCATATGCTAATTCGCCAGGCATTGGCCCTTGAAACTGACCTGAAGTAATATTGACTATTCTTCCACCTGATTTCTTATCAAACCTTTGAGCAAATCTACTACTCAATAGTGTCGTAGCACGCACATTTACCATGTAATGTTTATCTAATTCTTCGGCAGTTAAATTAGAAAAATCGTTGTTAGTTGAGTATGCTGCGTTATTAATCAAGATATCAGGACTACCAAGTTGTTCAGAAACTTTATTTATAAGTTGTTCAGGTGCTTCATGTTGAGTTAAATCCAACTCCATACATGATACCTTAATACCTTTTTTTATTAATTCTTCTTTTAATTTAACGGGTTCATCTAATTCAATGCTCCAAGGCATTTTTTTATCATATTCCGTCCAATAAGTAAAAAATATATGATAACCCGAATCAGCTAACTCCTTACAAATAGCAGCTCCAATCCCTTTCAGACGGCTTACACCCGTAACAATCGCAACTTTCCCTTTTAATTGGTCCATTATCATCTCTCCCATACCTAACATTACTTTACCATGATTAACTGAATTACTTATTGAACTAAGCTGCCCCTTTACTTGAACAAGAAAAGAGAGCTGTATCATTGACTCTACAATTTACTAAAGCACCCGTTAGTTGAATAAACCACAAAGCAAAATTATTAATCAATCAAACCGTTTGGGTCTAAATTTTTTAAGTCTTCTTTAGTAATTCCATCGTGCTCCTTATCTATAATTTCATAGCCAAATTGCAATACCGTGTTGTGAGCAAAATATGTATATTCAACATAAGGTTCATCTTCGAAGGTTACAATTGTGTAAAATTCAGGCATTTTAAACCCATAAACACCTTCAACTGAACCTATTTCTCCCTTATCGTATCCCATTTCTTCTAGAAGGTAATTTGTTACCTTATTTTCATAAATATTTTTGTTAACTTCTAAGTAAATAAACGGCAACAGAATAATTATTAGAATTAAAATAGATACAATCAAAGAAATTTTACGGATTTTTTGCATTAGCTCCTCCTATGGATTTAATCATTCTTATTCAACTAAACTGCCGCTTTAGTTTAAGTGTAACATTTCACAATGCCTATCTGAGCTTTACTTATATTTTGGACATAATAATAGACCATCGAAATGATGGTCCTGTTTTGCTAAAGCACCCGTTAGTTGAAGAACATATTCTTATTTTTCGATTGCCTTATTAACTGATTCAATAGCATGAATTACTGTTGTATCAAATATTGGAACTTCGGAATCCTCTTGTTTTATTAATAATCCAATCTCTGTACATCCTAATATAATCCCTTCGGCACCCTTATCAATTAGATTTTTGATGACTTTTTTAAAATATTCTTTTGATGCATGATTGATTTTCCCTAAACATAATTCTTCATAAATCACTTCATTTATAAGTTCTATATCCTCGTTACCTGGAATCAATACCTTTATATCATTAGCTTCAATTCTTGATTTGTAAAAGTCTTGCACCATTGTATATTTAGTCCCAAGTAGACCAACTGAAGTTACTTTTGATTTCTTTATTTCATTTGCTGTTGCATCAGCAATATGTAAAATTGGAATATTTATTTTTTCTTCAATATAATCTATTACCTTGTGCATTGTGTTTGTGCAAATAACAATAAAATCTGCTCCTGCTTTTTCTAAAGAGAGTGCCACATCCCCCAAAGTGTGTCCAGCACTTTTCCAATCACCATTAGCTTGAAAACGTTCTATTTCGTCAAAGTCAACGCTATATAAAATGCATTTGGCTGAATGTAATCCCCCTAATTTGTTCTTTATCTCTTCATTTATTAAACGGTAATATTCATTTGATGATTCCCAACTCATCCCGCCAATTAAACCTATTGTTTTCAATACACTAATTCCTCCTTATAGATTGTATGTGTATGATGGAATATTATTATATTCACCATAAGATCCTAAATTCTTTAATTTCGACATTTTAAGAACTTTTTCCTTCTTCAAGTAACCTGCTGCTTTAGATCATGAAGGAAAAAGTCTCTATTCTTTTTGAAATTAAAAAAACGTTAGGTTAACAAGGAAATTTATCATTCAGGTAACTCATTAAACTTCACTCTATCTTGTTCCTTCATAAATTGAATAGCTTTTTCAAGTGTTAATATACCGTTTTTTACCCAACTCTTTCCGATTTCCAAAACTAGTGATTCAACAAATCCTTTGTCATTAAAAACAAAAACATATTCCAACAAAGCATTTATTACTTCATTATTAAGACCCAAGTCTTGCAAATCTATCACAAGTGTTTCTTCATCCTTAGTTGCAACATCATAGGCTGAAATCAATTCAAATGGTGTTATAGTTTTATATTTGTTAAGAAGCCATTCATCTACAGTCATTCCTGTTTTCTCTTTAAATTTAACTTCATGTTTCGCGTTCCATTCCTCCTAAATGCAGTAGTATGAAGTTATATTTCGACATTTATTTCATGGTACCCTCTAATTTTCTTATTGAACTTACTTGTTGCTTTAGAGCTTTAGCTCAATAAGAAATGAACCTACTAAACAGCTCAACGATTTTTGAGTAAAGCAAGGTACTTAAAAAAGGAGTTATTGTTTAAAATCCATATTTAATGTAAGTCGATAAACAAAGGATAAGAGAATTCCGTTCTATATTGAACGATAACTTCTATGGGTTTGTTTTCATTGCTTTCTGAGCTCAATACATGTTCATCTTTTATTGTTCCTTCATACCATATTTGACCTTTACTATTTTCTATAATATCTTCTAAGCCATCAAAATATATCTCAAAGTCGTTTGTATTGTAATGTTTGTAAATCTCTTTTTCGCTTAGTTCAGTAGATATTCTTTTGTAAGCCACGACTGTAGGTCTTCCTCCGCTACCCCACGGACCGCCTCCATATAGAACCCCGTAATCAAATCCTTCTTTTAATGCTTTTGTCTTTTTAGGCAACTCAAATTCTAGAAGTATATTGGCAGATTTCTTTGCGTAAACGTATTCTTGATCTTTGATGATATAGAACGTATATATTCCGATCAATGTAATAGCTATAGCTATTACTCCCAGTATGAGGCGTTTCACAAAAGCACCCCTTTCCAATTTTTTATAACATCCAGAAACAGAACTTTTACTTAAGAAGAAATGTTATACGCTACCTCTTTACTTTATATTCTATAAAAATGAGATCTTAAAGTACCGTTTCTGAAAAGATTGTAGCAACTGTAACGCAACAAGGGCTCCCCACTCTGAAGATATCTTTCTAAGGACGTAAACGTTTACTCTTTAATTTTTACTCCAAACTCAGTCTCTACACTATCCTCAAATGGATTCTTATTAAAATATTCATCTAACTCGTGTAAAATCATATGAAGTTCATCTAAAGTCGGATCTCCTTTTTCAACATTATTATTAAGTGCCTGCTCCGCTAATTGAATAGCCATTTGTAATTCATCATTTTTTTCTTCACCTGGTTCAATCTCATTTAAATAAAACAAAATGCTTTCTAAGTATCTAATAAAAGTAGTATTAGGCATAGTTCTATGTCTTATATATAACCCATTATCAGTAATCATTGCTGCTCTTAGATGGGCAACATATAAATTATAATTGGAGTTTGAATAATCATAAGGAATAGATTCTCTTTTCTCATGGTCCCAAATCAAATCAGACTCGGGATTTCCATTCGGTCGATATACCCCAGCTTTTAGTTTTTCTTTTTTCTTGTCTTCATCCTCTTCCATTCCTAGAATTTCAATTGATTCTTCCTCATTTTGATTTTGTGTTAATCCTTTTTCTATAATATTTGGCTCTCCAGCATTTTCATTTATTCCTTCTATATTGTTAGAAATAAATGTATATCCAAAAATAACAAGTCCTGCGGTAAATGCTAATGTAAGAACATGTTGGAAATAATATTGCTTCGGTTTTCCTGTTTTTTCAATTTCATTGATTTTTATTAGTACGCTTTGTTTATTTTCTTCTGTAAAGGATGTGTTTATCTTTTCTTCAAAATTTAATTCTTTTAAATATTTATCCAAGAATAATACCTCCTTCATTTATTAAATCTTTTAATTTACTTCTTGCCCGCAATAATCTTGTTTGCAATGTAGTTTCCTTCTCATTTAAAATAAAGCTAATTTCTTTTACTGAAAGTTCTTTGAAATAATAAAGTATAATGACTTCTCGATATTTAATAGGTAGCTCCATTACTTTTTCGAAGAGTCCTTCATTTAGAGATCTTTGCTTGTACTCTTCTGCTACATGATTTATGTTTTGGAATGTCATTAGACTAGTAATTCGCTCGATTAATTTACTAGGACGTAAACGATTATTTCTTATGTAATCTTTACACTTATTTACAGCAATTGAATAAATCCAGCTTTTAAGAGATGATTTACCTTGGAATGTACTAAGCTTCAAATAAATGGTCACAAAAACTTCTTGGGTTACATCATCCGTATCCGCTTCATTATTCAAATATGTATAAATGAATTTTTTTACATCATTTCCATATGTATTCATGATGATTTCAATTGCTTCGATTGGATTTGCCTTTAAATCAGTAAGTTCATTTTGCCCTTCGTAATAATTCGGTAATCCTCTCTTTTTCTCCAACAAAATTTCCCCCTTTCCCATCCCTCTATATATAAGACGATAGATATGATGTAAATATTGCACTTTATAAATTAATTATAGAAAATTCTTTTAATAACGATTGCTATGCAATTAAGATCATAAAAAAACCAAATCAAATTTGAAAATTTGTTATATCATAAAGGTTCTCTTGTTGTTTATATGAAACAAAGAGCACCTCATTTCACTTAAAAAATGAGCTAGGAAATGTATCTCCAAGCACATTGTATTTCGATATTCGTTTTTTACTAAAGCACCCGTTAGTTGAATAACGAGGTTCCCAACACACTCAAACAGGTACTTGAGGAATTATTGTATGTTGAATAATAAAGAAATACGTGCCAATATGGTATATAGGAAATTGGAGGTATAAGGATGCTTTGGAAAATTTATTTTTGGATAATGTTAGTTTTGTTGATAGTGTCAATGTTTTTAGAAAATGAATATGGTTGGGGAGAATCTGTATTAAGGATTGTGAGTACGATTATTGCCATTATTAACACAGTTGGACTTTA
The DNA here is from genome assembly GCF_044754065.1 of Psychrobacillus sp. NPDC093180. Taxonomy (NCBI): domain Bacteria; kingdom Bacillati; phylum Bacillota; class Bacilli; order Caryophanales; family Bacillaceae; genus Psychrobacillus; species Psychrobacillus sp. NPDC093180. The sequence continues at coordinate 121,002 of NZ_JBIVOJ010000012.1, forward strand.
TGGTTATGTATATAAGAAAAAATTCTATTCGCAATCTTTTTGGAAAATTATATTCAAGTTACTATAATAGATGTAATTGTATCTTCACTTTATTATGGGTATCAAGATACCGAACTAGGAACAGAAGGAAATATTTTTGTTGCTGTTTTTACGCTTATTATCATGTATCCTCTTTTGCTAGGTTTATATCGATATGGATTCCAAAAGCAAAAAACAGCTGAAAAGGGATTGTGATTAACAACCTTTAAAAAGCCGATTTCCAGTATTAGGGAATCGACTTTTTTTTATTTATTCATCTTTAACTAAAGCACCCGCTAGTTGAAGAAGCAACTTCTCTTTTATTACACATTATGGTCGTAATGGCATGATAATATAGTTTTCTTCATACGATTACTTGAGGTGATAAAATGGAATTACTTTCTGAAAAGGATGCATTGAACTCGATACTTTATGTTATTTACTTCGGATTTCCTATTCTAATAGCAATAAATTTAGGTGTACTAATAACTTTAATCCAATTAAAGAGAAGAAGTAAAAGATAAAATATAACCCTAAAGGAACAGAGTAATTTTTCTTTCTCTTATTGAACTAAACTTCCGCTTTAGTTCAATAAGAAAAAGGCTTTACTCCTTCCTGAAATAAAGCACTCATTAGTCTAATTAAGATATCTCAATAAGTAAGTTTCTTTGAAAGATAATACTGTTGATAATCTTTATTAGGATGTTCTTCAATTACACCAACTACTTCATAACCATATTTTTGATAAAAATTTGGAGCTTGAAAGCTAAATGTATCTAGTTGAATTAGATTGCATCTAATCTTTCTTGCGATTTCCTCAATATTATCTAATAACTGCCTTCCATACCCTTTACCTCTAAGAGATTCATCAACCCATAAGAAATCAATATGTAAGTGATACCAAAAAATCGTTCCTGTAATGCCACCTAAAATTTTCTCCCCTTCATCTCTAAGGATAAAGCTAATGTTTTTGACTGGATGTTTTACTTCATCTGGTAGTTTAGAAAGATTGTGTTCAATTACCTTTTTACGAATATAATCACTATCTTCTTGATTCCATTGCTGAGTTATTTTCATAACCTTTCCTCCATATAAGTTTTTGAATAAATATTTTACCACAACAATGAACTTATATTTACAAATAATCCATTTTTTCTTATTAAACTAACCTGCCGCTTTAGTTAAACAAGAATAAATGATGTCTGCTGCCGGCCTTGTTCTGCTAAAGCACCCGTTAGTTTAAGTACAATCATACACAATCTATCAACGAGTTCAGTAATTTCTATAAAAATCTTTTTAAACCCTGAATTACTATATCAGGTCTATCGAGATGAATACCATGGTCACTGCGGTCTGCTATGATAAGTTCCCCTTTAGTAGATAATTGAGATAGTCCTATTTGCAGTTCTCTCCAAACTTTTTCATATTTTACTGCCTCTTCTTCTGGAATATTGTATTGAACAAAGGCATTAACCGAAGCTTCTATGTCTCTTGCTACAACTGTTAGTGGAATGTTAGGGAATTCACCAAGTTCTTTTATACTTTCACTACTGGATTCCCAGTTTTGGAACTCTTCTGCAACAGTTTTAAACAAATTAGGACTGGTGATAAATTCCTCAAATCTAATCACTTCATTCTTGGTAAGCATGCCGTGAGAATCATCAATTGACTGATTATAAAGATTTCTAAGTTCATCTTTTGATTTATATGAATTGTCCAGATTACTTTGTACCATTTGGTCTATTGATATTAGAGAATTCATTACTGGAATATCAAGATTATATAAACGATTAAAGTTTGGAGAAGTTGAATCCAATAAAATTAGTCCATTAACTTTGTCTGGGAAAAGCATTACATAATGTAATGCACATAGTCCTCCAAAAGAATGTCCCATTATAGTGACCTTTTCCTTTATTCCTAATGACTCAATAAATTTGTTTAACTCGTAAGATATATTTTTAGTTGTCCTTGGATTTTTTGAAATCCTACTACTACCATAACCAGACCTGTGATACATAATTATAGTAAAATCTTTCATTATGTTTTTAACAAAGGGAAACCAGTTATAAATTGAACTTCCTATTCCTATTTCTATAAGGAGAATCTTCTCCCCAGTACCAAAAACTTTATACTCTAAATCTAATTCAGCGTTTTCTAATTTTCCCAATGCTACACCCCTTTTAACCACACTTTTTCAATATTCTTATTGAACTAAACTTCCGCTTTAGTTCAATAAGAAAAAAGGCTTTACCCCTTCATGAAGTAAAGTACCCGTTACTTTAAGTACAATCTTTCACAAACCTACATTCTATTGATACCACTTAGGTTTTAATCTGCTAAAGTAATCATGATCTTCTAAATACGTATAAACTTTATCTAACATCTCATTTACGTTGTTTGGAATAGTTTTTAAAGTCCATATAATAGTAGAAAAAACACACATTGCTAGGTAAAGTGAATACAACCTCCAAAAATCTTCATCAGGTTCTTTATTATTAAAATATCCTCTGATTTGCCCTATTGAAAAAGGAATGCTTACTTCCCGGCTAAAAATTCCTAACTTTAGAAATTCATGAATTGGATCTCCCCAATCATACCTGTTAAAGTCTATAACTCCCGCGAATTCTTTATTATTCACAATGATGTTCCCAAGGTGAAAATCGTCATGTTGAAACAAGTTCGGGCGTAGTTTCATTAGATGGATATTCTCATTAATAAAATTTATTATTTTATGGTCATTTTTTACCTTTACCTCACATGCTAAGTAAGCATCTAAATATTTCTTATGCTTTTTAACTTTCCTTGAATACCACGAAGAGATATGGTCTGGAGCAGATAATTGATGCATTTTTCTTAGTTCTTTTCCTGCATCAATACCAATATTATATTGTTCTTGGTCCGAGTATTTTGAGATTTCATCCTCAGCATCATTACCTTCTATGTATGATGTAATCATATACCCCCGATTTGCTACCTCACCAATTGAAATCGGTTGTGAACAAGAGACGTTATAATCCTGCATCCTCTCCATAAGAGAGTATTCTGTCTTTTTTAATTCCAACTCTTCTAAATTAAACATCCGAAGTAATAGCTTTTTGTTACCATCGTGCATAAGTAATACATATTTTTCATCAGTGGAAAAACCCTTTTTAACTTCAATAACTTCTTTACAATTACTTATCAAAGGAATCTGTTTTATTAGTGTTTTACTCACACCCTCACCCCTGTTATTAAATTTTGAAACAGTTCAATAATCTTAAACTAGTATATTTCTATGAAAAAACTACATTTCCTTCTTTCACTAAACTGCTTTAGTTTAAGTTTAACATTTCACAATGGAGTTCTGAGATTTACTTGATGTTTTGTAAAAAATAGAGACCATCGAAAGATGATGGTCTTGTTCTGTCTAAAGCACCCGTTAGTTGAAGTACAAATATTTACACTGATTGTAAGTGGACTGCTATTGGGTAAGTACCTTACAAACGATAAGAATACAAATCCATGAGTTTACAAATTCGTGGATTTTATTTTTTTATAAGAAAAATAATTGTATATAAAATCGAATATTGATACGAAATAGGCTGAACCAGCAAATAAGAATATAGGGGAATCATAAGGGTCGTTAATAAAGCCTTGTAAATCAATAAAGTCTTGTAATTCTAGATAAAGTAACCAAAGTGTTGTGATGACAAAAAGAGAAATATCGTAAGCGATACTTAGTGGGCGTTTAATCTTTTTTAGAGCGAAATTAAAAACTACAATTCTAAAAAAAACAAATAAAAGTAAACAAATTTGATAAGCCAATGTAACATAAATGATTGATGGCTGTATTGATTCTGGTAACGTCGGCATCCACATGAACCCCTTTGAATAATTTTATTAATAGTTTATCGATTGGAGTTGTTATAAAGTAGGAAACGAAATTATGATTCTATAATTGTTATATAATACAAAAAGGTGTGATTTTGATATTGCATACGAATTAGACGAGTAAAAAGAATTTTTATTGAGCTTACCTGCCCCTTTACTTCAATAAGAAAAAGTTCCCTTACAGGCAGCCACTTGTTTAACTAAAGCACCGTTAGTTTAATAAGGAATAGTTTAATGGTATCGAAACCAAACAAACCATCCTATTTCTTTACTTTTAGCTAAAAATATTTGACCCTGAGCTAAATCAGCTCCGGGTGCTTTGGGGAAATCTAAACGTACAAGCCATGACTTTTCAGCAATTTCTTTGCCACAAAAGGTTTTTGCCATTCCAAAATAGCCTTCTTCTACTTTATTACCAACTGTATTTATAAAAGGTTTGGCAGTTACTACATTCCACTTAGTATACATGTAGGGAAAATCATCTAATCCAGTTCCATAAGTTTTTGGTATTAAAGTATTTAACGCTTCTATTACCTCTTTTTTATCTTGAAGTGAAGTTACCTCTAATTCACTTAATACGGGACAATTTTTCGGCTGTGCATAAGATTCAAATGACACCAAAGTAAGCATAGATATGATTAAAATCAGTGCATACATTCTTTTCAAGATAAATTCACCTCTTTTCTAATTACTTTCTCCAATTAGAAAAGAATTATTAATCCTTGTTCAACTAACCCGCCGCGTTAGGTCAATGAGAAAAGCTACCCTTACAGGTAGCCACTTGTTTAACTAAAGCACCCGTTAGTTTAAGTACATTGTTTCACAATCTCAGTTAAACTTCTTCTTTTGTATATTCAGTAAATGAATCGAAATCTCCACAACCCAATATAGTTCACAACTCTCTGGGTGAAGCATAATCCCTTTAGATTGGACTACATATTCTTTGGTTATCGGTTCTATATGGAAGTGCTTTCCATTACCATAATCGTGTGCTAAACGAAATAACTCTGTACCTAATCCGAGTAAAACATTTTTACTTAGAGTAATTTGTACTCTACAATTCGACGTTATATCATTTCCGCTACTATCCATAACGGATACTAATGCAATGTTGTCTCTTGTTATTTCAAAAGCTTATTCTTTATCAAAATCGTTATCTAAATCAATAATGTATTCAGACATAATTAATTATTCTCCCTCTTTTCTTATTGAAGTAAAGCACCCGTTACTTTAAGTACTTTCTTTCACAATCCATTTCAAAAACAATTTTTTCAATATAACCACTCCAATATTATATAAAGGTCCCGTAAAGTTATTATCGGAAATTTAATGAATGCTTTTCCAGAATAAAATAGGCATCATACTAATCAATTTGTTGTTTTTCTGCATAATACCATTTTAAATAATACATTATTCCAGACTTATCGACCCAGCTAAAATCTATTAGATCCTTCTCTAGTGAATGGTGTAGCTCATCTACTGGAATCCACTTTATATCCATAGTACCGTCGCCTTCTTTAACTAAATTACCAGAGGCTTGACATCGAAAATAAGCGCCTAATGAATTTACTGGACCATTTGTCGTTTGATAAACAGCAAAAGGCTTCATAGCTTCAACATTTGAGTCCACATCATTAGTTTCAATTCTAGTTTCTTCCCCAAAAATCTTTGTTATATGAAGTCCTGTTTCTTCGTGCACTTCTCTTTTAAGTCCTTCTATAAATGACTCGAATTCCTCTAACCTTCCCCCAGGTAGCTCATAAGGTGTTTTATTCTCATTAGATTTAACCCTTTTTTGTATAACGATTTCAGTTCCATTTGGTCCATTTCTTTCAATTATTGCTCTAATATTTACATAGATCATATAAGTTCTCCCTCACTTTTCCTATTCAACTAGATGGCCCGATTGTTGAATACAAGTTAAAACCTCTCTTGAACTAAACTGCCCCGTTAGTAAAAATATACCCTATGTCTATAATTCTATTAAGTTGGCAATAATCCTTTTAATAGTACTATCTTAGGCGAAAGGAATTGTTACTGTCAAAAGCATGGGCTTCGTTTGAAGCGGATAAGCGAATAAAAGCCTTTCACCACAAACGTTGAAAGCCTACCAGTTACATTCTTCACTACTAATTGATTATTTTAAAGATGTAGAGATGGCATTGCTGGATACAAATCAACTAAAGGAATATATTGCTATATCCTGTAAGCTTTTAAAACCAGCCAGTTTTGCACATCTTATTCGCTTTATGAAATCATTTTTTCGTTGGTCTCATGAAGAAGGCATTCTTAGTAAGAATCTAACTTCCAAGATTAAAGAACCCAAAGTAGAGAAGCGAATACCCAAGTATTTAACCGAACGGGAGATTGAACACCTTCGTGAATCCTGTCATCCCCCAATAGAAAAAGCAATCTTTGAATTCATGTTTTCTACCGGTTGTCGAATTGGAGAAATAGTTTCCTTAGAAAAGAACCATATTAATTGGACCAATCAATCCGCGATTGTGAGGGGAAAGGGCGAGAAGGAAAGGGAAGTTTATTTAAATACACTTTGTGATATTTGGCTTAAACGCTATATGGAAAGTCGTAATGATCATAATCCAAAAGTCTTTGTAACTGCAAGACAGCCACATAAAATGAGTGTTGCCCAAATGCGATACATCATCAAGCGGATCTCCAATCGTGCGGAAATTAAAAAAGAGATTCATCCACACCAACTTAGAACACAGCTATGCAACTCATTTGATGAATAATGGGGCTCCTATAGAAGTGATACAAAGTCTAATGGGGCATAAGAAAAGTGAAACAACTAGGATCTACGCTAAATTAAGCGGAAGACTAAGGAAAGAGTATTATCAGAAATACTTTTAAATACAAAGGAGCCACGTCATAATGACGAGGCTTTTTTTGACTAACGCACCCGTTAGTTGAATAAGATTGAAATCGCCTGATAGTATCACTTTTAGTTAACAAGAATAATATATTCATTTAGAAATTCTCTACGTATTTTTTCTCTTTAACTTAATTATTTTATATTTCGGATTATTTTAATATTGTTTTTTAAAGTAAATTATATTACTCTTTAAAGTAATTAATGATTGGAGGGAGAAAAATGAATATTATCAAACGAAAGGATTCCATCTTAAATATTGACCAATATGAAAAAGACTTTGAAAGATTGTTGAAAGACTTTATAAATGCAGCTTCTTTTGAGGAGCAAAATGTCCAGTTTGAAAGGCTGAATCATCATCGACTTGCTTATCAGGCGTCAGAAAATGAGGCTAGGATTCATTACTTTGGAGATACGGCAAATGATGAATACAATAAACAGTATGACTTTTTCCAAGAGTCCGAGCCACGCTGGCTATGGATGACAAGGGAATACTACAAAGAGATACTGAACGCGAAATTTAGGGAACAGCTTGAGAGACAGTGGGGTAATCAGCTATTCAAAATTGCAGATATTAAACTGAAAACCTATTCTGATGAAGTGCAAGAAGATATCAAGATGGAGAATCGCCTTGTATCCGAGTATCAGGAGCTGTTGGGAAAAGCGAGCATTCCTTTCGATGGAAAAGAGCAGAGATTAAGTACCTTTGCTCTATATTTAGGCTCACCTGATCGTGAGGTTCGGAAAGCAGCCTTTGAGGCAAAATCGGGCTACTTCAAACAGCATGCCTCCGATTTTGACCGAATCCTTGATAATCTGGTTAAGACACGCAACCGAATCGCGAAAACCTTAGGTTATTCTTCCTTTGCGGAACTTGGCTATGACCGAATGCATAGAACAGGACATACGCCCGACGACCTCGTTCAATACCGCAAGCAAGTGAAAGAGCATGGGGTTCAATTCATTTCTTCTCTTAGAAAGAAACAGCAGAACCGTATTGGCGTTTCCAAACTGAAGTATTATGATGAGAGCTACTTCTTCAAAAACGGTTCGCCCTCGCCTGTAGGGACATATCAGGAAATATTAGAAGTTTATCGAGCTATTTTCCATGAACTGTCTCCTGAAACGGGTGTATTTTTTGATGAACTGATGGAAAAAGGGAATTTTGACGTGGAATCACGTGCAAACAAAATGGGTGGTGCATTCGCGTCGTATAGCGGTCCGGAAGTTGCCACGTTTATTTTCGCAAATTTCAACGGCACATCCAATGATGTCAGGGTATTTGCACATGAGGCGGGCCATGCATTTCAGTTTTATATGAGCCGTCACTCAAATATCCATGAGTACATTATTCCGTATGATTCCTGTGAGGTATTTTCATTCACGATGGAACGGTTTGTTTGGCCTTGGATGGAACGTTTTTTTGGGGAAGATACGCAGAAGTACCAGTTTTCCAACCTGACCGAAGCATTTATTTATATGCCGGTTGTCTCAGTCATTGATGAATTCGAGCACTTCCTGTATGAATTCCCGACAACCACCATGCAAGTTCGGAAGGAAAAGTGGAGAGAGTTGGAGCATGAGTATTTGCCCGAACGGGACTACGATGGCAATGGATTTTTAGAGCAAGGCACAGGGTTTTATGAAATAGGGCATCTGTTCACTACGCCTTTTCATTTCATGGACTATGATTTGGCCCATTTTGCTGCAGTCCAGCTATGGATCAAACAGAAAGATGACCCAAAAACTGCTTGGGAAAGCTTCCTAAAAATGTGCAAACAAGGGGGACGGCTCCCATACCCTGAGCTTTTGAAGAGTGCAAACTTGGAGTCTCCTTTTGAAGATGGAAGCATGGAGAGGCTTCTTGAAAAGGTCAAAAGCTGGATTGATCAGGTGGATGACCGTTCATTTGAATAGCAAGTCTATAGGTAGCCGAAATTGCATCTTCGGCTACTTGTTTTATGTGGTAGCTGGTATCGATTATTTCATCCTCTTATTGAACTAACCTTCCCCTTTAGTTCAATAAGAAAAAAGGCTTTACTTCTTCTTGAAGTAAAGCCTCCGTTAGTTCAATAAAACTTGCCAGTATTATTCCTCGCTAAATCATTACATTTGAATAAGATTTATGCCATTTGTGTGTTGATAAAATACATTTATATAATGGCAATTACTTGAGCAAATTTAACCTCTTCCTCGACATATGGTGCATGGTTGCTTTCCTCAAAGGTGTATAGTTTTGAGTCAGGAATTTCTCGTGCTATTTCCTTACAAAACTTAAATGGGCATTGGACGTCATGGAGGCCTCCTATAACCGTTGTCGGAATAGTTATCTTATGAAGATCCTCAGTTATGTCAAAGTTCGGCACCTCTTTGTAAGCGAAGTGATGCAGAAGTTTAGGAACAGAACTTCCGCTACTTGGCCTCGAAAAGTACTCATCGAGTTTTTCTGGTCTGAAGAGGGACATCATTGACCATTCTCTATTTGCTTTTATACGACTATCCATGGATGCCTTCGGATCATTCATAATGCTTAGAATTTCCTTGAGACGAGGATTATAAGGGTGATCCTTGTGGAAAATACTGTCAGAATGATGTACATATCTATACGAAGCAGAAGCAGAACAAATAATTAACTTCGTTAGTGATTTCTCATAACTTAAAGCATAAGCCATTCCAAGCATACCGCCTGCTGAATAACCAGCAAACCCCCATTGTGTAATGTTTAATTCGGTTCGTATTGCCTCTAAATCTTTTATTGCTTCTTCAAATCCCATTTGTGCTTCCGACTCGACTGGATCTGATTTACCTGCACCCCTTAGATTTACTAAAAAGACTTTATAATGATCTGTAAATGGTTCGGCAAACTGATTGCCATAATAGTTATATTCACTGTACATATGGGTTATACACATCGGTTCCCCACTGCCTTTCACGAAAACCTCGAAATTCCCCCTACTTGTTCTGATAAATTGTTGTGTCCACATTTCATTTCCCCCTTTTATAGAAAAGTATTATTCATTTTTCTAGGACTTTTCAATAGCTATTCTCACAATCCCTTTTTGTAGCAGCCTTATTCTGCATTCTGTTATTTAGTTATGCCTTATTGAACTAAACTGCCCCGTTAGTTTAAAGTGAAGTATTTCACATATTCAAATGAGTTATCCGAAATGATATATCCGTGTCTTATAACATATATCATTATTTGTTCCCCATATATCAGCAGTTTAGTAACTTACTTTTCCCAAAAGACCATTTTTGTTGTTCAATTAACCTGCTGCGAAAGTATTAACACATCCTATGTCTATAATTCTATGAAGTTGGCAATAATCCTTTTAGTATTACTATTTTAAGGGGGAATGAAATTGCTACTGTCAAAAGCATGGGCATCGTTTGAAGCGGATAAACGAATAGAGAGCTTTTCTCCACAAACGTTGAAGGCCTACCAGTTACAGTCTTTACTACTAATTGGTTATTTTAAGGATGTAAAAATAGAATTGCTGGATTCCAATCAACTAAAGGAGTATCTTGCAATATCCGGCAAGCATTTAAAACCAGCCAGTCTTGCACATCGTATCCGCTTTTTGAAATCATTTTTTCGTTGGTCTCATGAAGAAGGATACCTGAATAGGAATCTAACTTCCAAAATTAAAGAACCAAAAGTAGGCAAACGGATACCCAAGTATTTAACCGAACGGAAGATTGAACACTTTCGTGAATCCTGTCATTCCCCAATGGAAAAAGCAATTTTTGAATTCATGTTTTCTACCGGTTGTCGAATTGGAGAAATAGTTGCGCTAGAAAAGAACCATATAAATTGGTCCAATCAATCCGCAATCGTTAGAGGAAAAGGTGATAAGGAAAGAGAAGTTTATTTTAATACACGTTGTGACATATGGCTTAAACGTTATATGGAAAGCCGAAATGACCATAATCCTGCAATCTTTGTGACCGCAAGACAGCCCCATAGAATGAGTGTCGCCCAAATGCGATACATCATCAAGCGGATCTCGAATCGTGCGGAAATCAATAAAGCGATTCATCCAAATCAACTTAGACACAGCTACGCAACTCATTTGTTGAATAATGGAGCTCCTATTGAAGTCATACAAAGTCTTATGGGGCATGAGAAAAGTGAGACAACAAGGATCTATGCTCAGTTAAGCGGAAGCTTAAGAAAAGAGTATTATCAGAAGTACTTTTAAATGAAAAGAGCAACGTCTTAAAAGAAGTTGCTCTTTTTAACTAAGGCACCCATTAGTTAAAAAAGTTCAACAAAAGAGCATTAATCCAGAATCAACGCTCGTATTTATTTCATCAATTCTCTCCAAACATTTTTTAGAATGAAATGGTCAAAAACAACTTTTTCTTCCTTTATGCCTTCGTTTTGCCCGATTTTCAGTTGTTTTTGCGTTAATCCTTCTTAGTTCAACCAACGCACGTTACGTTAAATACATTTACTCACAATAGCTAAAATTATTTTTTATGGCTGTTTAAAACCAAGTGTAGCAATAAGAAATACGAAAAGATAAAAAATCAAAGCTAAGGAATTTATAACCAGTAAACCTATTCTTACCTCACCTTTAATTCCAGCCCATCCAAAAATAATCCCTAACATACCAAGCACAAAAGGTAAAAACAAACTTATTTTTATCAAAAAATCAAATATTTCTTCATTCAATAGCGGAGAAATTGTTAATATAAAAAATACCCCGGATAGGAAAGAGAAACACTTTTGTAGTGTTTCTGAGTTGCTCTTTATAATAATATAGTAGATTAGAATAAGAAAAAGTGCCGAGTAAATTCAAATCATTATTTCACCTCACCTCTTTTAAGAAAGTTCTTATTAAATTAACCTGCTGCCTCAGTTGAACTTGCAACAAGAGTTGTTTCAACTCAATAAGTTTTGATTAATGCACTCGTTAGTTGAATAGGTTTATATACTTACTTGTACTGAATAAATAAATAATATTGCCAAAACAATACCTATAACAAATTTAGAAAAATGTTTAAGTCTATCATTTTCAAATGTCTTAATTAACAAATAAAAAAAGCCGATTACCCAAATACCATTTTGAAAAAAAGTAGCGATTATATTTCTAAACATATTGAAGTAAAAAAATGAGTCCAACAGTATCCCCCCTTAATAACATTTTACCACAAATAACCAAAAATTCTTATTGAACTAAACTACCCCTTTAGATTAATAAGAAAAAAGGCTTTACTCCTTCTTGAAGTAAAGCACCCGTTAGTTTAAGTACATTTTTTCACAATCTTATAAGCAACTGTACTTTTAAGGTTGATTGTATCCTTTAAAAACTTCTGCGTTAGTATTTCTCAATTTTTATTGTTATATCTTCTTCGTTAATTGTTACGTTTTCTGTTTCAGAAACTTTCTTTATAGAATCTTCAATTATTTGTTTAATCAACATATCATCAACTTTTACATCCTTCAGGAAACCTACTGATACAGAAAGTTCTTTAAGATTTCCTCCTAACATCATTGAATCCGCCTCAATTGCTGTTTGTTCTGTAATAGCTCTGGTTATTTCATCTTTTAATTCTGAAAGAAATATATCTTCTGGTGATAATTCCTCATTTTCCACATTTTTTGAATCATCTAAAACTACTACTTCCGTCTCTCCATTACACCCAACTAACAAAATTGAACAAAATACAATCCCTGAAATTATAGCTTGTTTAATCATTTCTAAATTCCCCTTTCAAAAATAAAATGCATATTCCACAACAATTCTCCATATGTCAGTTTGACGGTATCTATTGGGAAAAGTTTCAACTTTAAACATAATCTACTTAAACTAACCGTTAGTAATAGGTAAGCATTTGAAGTTATCTCCAGCTTTTCCCCTACTCCGCACGGAACGTGCCAGTTTCCAAGCATTCCGCGTTCCATCTA